>NZ_QUCY01000008.1:0-46253 GCF_003474385.1 Eggerthella sp. AM16-19 | reverse complement strand
CCCCCCCCGACGTTGCGGGCCGCTGCGGCACCCCGTTTTCGCACGAGCCTGAAGGCTTGCGTGCCAAGGCACGCGGCGCCTTTGCGCTCCCGAGGATTCGGGGCGCCGCAGCGGCTCTCGTTGACTTTGCCGCTACCCGCGAGCGAGGCGAAGCTGGCGCTTTCGGGGAGGGGTGACGCTGCGTTGCCGTGCATGTGCTTGCTTGCTGCGAGCGGCACCGTGCGCGGGGCGAACGGCGTGCGCGCTAGAGATTGTCTGCAGCCTTGGCGCGCGCGCCGGACGCTGCCCTACCATGTACGCGATGAAAAGCCCGATCAGGCAGCTCGGCTTTGAGCGTTCGCGCCCGCCGTGCGGTGTCCTCGGGCCGCAACCTACCTGTGAGGAGCAATCGCATGTGCGGAATCGTCGGTTTCACGGGCACGCGCCCGGCGCAGGGCGTCCTAATCGAGGGCCTGTCGCGCCTTGAGTATCGCGGCTACGATAGCGCCGGAGTGGCCATCTACCAGGATGGCAAGCTTGAGGTGGTGCACCGCAAGGGCAAGGTTTCCAGCTTGGCCCATACGCTGGGGCACTTCGACTTCGAGGGCACGTGCGGCATCGGCCACACGCGTTGGGCCACGCACGGCCGCCCGAGCGAGGCCAACGCCCATCCGCACACCAGCTGCGACGGCCGCGTCGCCGTGGTGCACAACGGCATCATCGAGAACTTCGCCGACCTGCGCGAGGAGCTGCAAGCCGCGGGGCATTCCTTCACCAGCGACACCGACACCGAAGTGGTGCCGCATCTGATCGAGCAGGCGTTGCGCGACGGCGCGCCCGACCTGCTGTCCGCCGTTCGTGCCGCATGCGAGCGTTTGGTGGGCGCCTATGCGCTGGCCGTCGTGTCCGCCGACGAGCCGGGCACCATCGTGGCCACGCGCAAGGACTCCCCGCTGGTGGTGGGCCAGGGCGTGGAAGGCGCCTATGTTGCCAGCGACATCATCGCCATGATCGACGCCACGCGCGACGTGGTGGTCATGAACGATGGCGAGCTGGCCAAGCTCACGCCCGAGGGCGTGACGTACTACACCGCCGCCGGCCAGGTCATCGAAGATCCCCGGGTCACGCACGTTGACTGGAACCTCGACGTGGCCGAGAAGGGCGGATACCCCGACTTCATGCTCAAGGAGATCCACGAGCAGCCGCGCGTCATCCGCGACACGCTGGCGGGCCGTCTGGTGGGCGGTGCTCTTTCCATCGATGAGCTGGACCTTTCCGTTGAAGAGCTCAACCTCATCGACCGTGTTTACATCATCGCGTGCGGCACCAGCTACCATGCCGGCCTTATCGCGAAGAACCTCATCGAGGGCTGGGCGCGCATCCCCTGCGAGTGCGAGGTCGCAAGCGAGTTCCGCTATCGCAACCCCATCATCACGCCCACCACGCTCGTGGTGGCGGTGTCCCAGTCCGGCGAAACGGCCGACACGCTGGCGGCCATCCGCGACGCCCGCGTGAAGGGCGCGCGCGTGTTCGGCATCACCAACGTGGTCGGAAGCCCCGTGGCGCGGGAGTCCGACGGCGTCATCTACACGAAGGCCAACAAGGAGATCGCCGTGGCCTCCACGAAGTCGTTCCTGGGCCAAGTGGTCTCGCTCACGTTGCTTGCCATGCTGTTGGCGCAGGTCAAGGGCAAGTTGAAGATGAACCAGATCCGTCTGCTGTTCCGCGAGCTCGCCGACACCGCCGAGCAGGTCGAGCGCATCCTGGCCGAGTGCGGCCCGGCGGTCGAGGAGGCGGCGCAGGCGTGCAAGGATGCCCGCAGCGCGCTGTTCGTGGGCCGCGGCATGGGCGCGGCGGTCAGCCGCGAAGGCGCCCTCAAGCTCAAGGAGATCAGCTACCTGCACGCCGAGTCCTACCCGGCCGGCGAGATGAAGCACGGCCCCATCGCGCTGATCGACGAGGGCTTCCCCGTCATCGCCGTGGCGACGAAGAGCCCCGTCTACGACAAGCTGGTGTCCAACCTGCAGGAGAGCAAGGCGCGCGGCGCCATGGTGGTGGCCATCGCCACCGAGGGCGATGAGGAGATCCGCAAGCATGCCGATCACGTCATCTACATCCCGAAGGTGCGCGACGCGTTCTCGGCCATCACGGCCAGCGTGCCGCTGCAGCTGCTCGCACGCGCCATCGCCGTGGCCCGTGGCTGCGATGTCGATCAGCCGCGCAATCTGGCGAAAAGCGTGACGGTGGAGTAGGTTCGCGTACAATAAGGGCAACGTTGGTGCGGGCGCCGTTCGGGCGCCCGCCTGCTTTACAGGGAGGTCGCTTGTGGTCGAGGACGCGAAAGTAGCGGGCGAGGGCCGGCAGGACAGCGCATCGTCGCAGGTGGAAGCTGCGTTCGGTGCCGTCGAGGGGGCCGTGGGCCTGGGCGTTGACATCGTGGAGATCGAGCGTATGCGCAAGATCCTCAAGCGGTCCCCCGCGTTCGCGCGCAAGGTGTTCAGCGCCGAGGAGTGCCGCTATTGCGACGCCACCGCGCAGCCGGCCGTCCATTACGCCACGCGCTTCGCGGCGAAGGAGGCGGTGCTCAAGGCGTTGGGCACGGGCTTCTCCCAGGGCATCGGCGTGCGCGATGTGGAGGTTCGCCGAACGTCGAAGGGCCGACCGTACGCTGTGCTCACCGGGCGCGCCAAGCAGGTGGCGCAGGCGCTCGGCGTGCGGGAGCTGCCGCTTTCGCTGTCGTACACGCATACCGATGCGGTGGCGTGCGCCATGGCCATCACCGAGGGGTCGGTGCGCGCGCAGCAGGAGCGGCGAGACCCCATGGAGGAGCTGGCGCGCCAGTTCAAGGAGGCGCGCACCATGCTCGACGACCTGGATGCGGCAGAGCCCGCGCCCGCGCAGCCCCAGGTGCCCGATGCGCAATCGGCCATGGGCATGGTGCGCGATGCGCAGGGGGAGGCCGATTAGCGGCCACTCGACCCCATGGAGGAGCTGGCGCATCAGGCTCGATGACCGCTTCGCACAAGTTGAACGCTGGCGCGAAGCGGGGCGTATGCTGGTCGCGGGGTATGATTTGCGAAGAATCGCTCGTTTTGGTCCCAGCGGGACATAACGAGCGATTCTTCGCGTTTTCCGAGGCGCGGGATGGACAATTTGGACGGTGTTTCGTGCGAATGGGGGGTGCGGCGCGAATAATCGTTTCTTTTGGCCTACTCAATGGCGAAGAACCGTTCATTTTGGCTGCCGAGGGACAAAATGAACGGTTCTTGTCTGGGCGAATCTGCGAATCCGTCGCCCCGGCGTGTTCGTTCGCTTGTTGAGCAGGGATCGCTTGCTGCGGCAGTTTCGTTTTCGCGCTTGTGACGTTACTGTCTGGCAAGGTTAGATGGCGCACAATCTAGGCGCTCGTTTACCTGGGGAAAGTACGTGCGCTTGATGGTCGCAGCACATGGATGCCCGTTGGGTACGGCAGCGTCCTTGCCTGTCGGCTATGGCAGTGTCCTCGCCCGCTGGGTACGGCGGCGCCCTTGGCTGATGGGTGCGGCAGAGCCCTCGCCTGTCGGATTCGCTGCATCGACAAACTAGTTTGTCGAAAAGCTCGCTGTAGGCGACCTACGCTGTGCCGCGCGCGTCGAATGCGAAAGCGGCGTATGCACTTCGGCGGAAAGCGGAAAACCTCTTATAGTTTGCTTGCCTGGACTTGCGCGGAACCTCGTTCATGTGGGTTCTTCAAATCGGCGCTGGCTCGGCGTCCTCGCCCGCGATGGCGCTGGCGCGGCGATCTTGCCCGCAGCGGCGCTACTCGCTATAACGGGCGCTTTCCCAAATCGGTTGGCTGCTCAGACGCTTGCGAAGCTCGATTTGCCGACGGTCGTAGTGTTCGCTCCTCGGCCTGATGCGCGTTCCGAGAAGCCGCGCGACAGTTGCGCCGACCCTTTTGAATTCCGACCTGTCGCGAAACGTTTGGTTTCCCACGGTGATGACCGTGATTCCCAGGCTGAGCAGCGCATTTCTTCGTGCGGCATCCGAGGCGATGCGCTCGGATCCGGAGTGTTCGGCATCGCTGTCGTACTCAATGGCGAGCTTTGCTTGCTCCCAATAGAGGTCGCAAAGGAAATAGCTTCTATTGAGCGCCTTTTGCTCTGCTGCGTTGAGCGGGATGAAGCGGTTTAGCGAAGGCTGAGGGAGTCCCATTCCGCCGATTTTGCAGGGGAGCGTAAGGGCGAGCGCAACTTTCGTCTCGGCAGGTGACGCTGATCGGTCGAGCACGTGATCGAGCGCCCATCGTGCGGTTTTGATTCCGTTTGCCCCCTGGTTTTCGCAAACGATCGCGCCGAGCTTTTCGCGCGTGGTGATGGCATTGCGCTGAAAGAACCCTCCGCGTGCCTGGCGGTCGATGGAATACGTTGCGCACAATTCGCACCCTAAACGCACGGTATCGATCTTGTCGAGCGCAGCCGCCGATTGGACGAAGGCGAGTTCGGGAGAGCAAACGTAAATGTCATCTGCGATTCTATAGAGCGCCCGTGCTACGGGCGGGGACCAAACGTGGCAGCGGAAGCGCGTGCTGTTATGGAGCGGTTTCGTGGCAGCGATATGCAACGGGATGCTGGCGCACTGTTTTAGAAGCTGCTCAGCGCGGCGGCGGTCGTCGATGGTGGGGCCCGCGGACGGGAGTTCGGTTGCTGCATGGGCAGACGTGGCCTTGGGCTTGAGCGATTCGTGCGCAAGCCAGTACTCGATTGCTGAAATATGTGAGATCACAATGGTCATGCAATCTAAGGTATCAGAGTATTTCCCCAGGTAGATTGAGAATTTTGTGGTGTAAGGAATGGGGAAGGTTTTGGTAGGGATCAGGGAAGGAATCGGCAAGGCTTGCGTAAGGAATCGGCAAGGTTTGCGCAAGATAGTTGTGATATGGGTATGCGGACGTTTCTTCGGACCGGTTATGCAGCCAGCCCCAAGCTCCTGCGGTGTCGCGTTGGGCTCGGCCGGCCCCAGGCTCCTGCGGTGCGGCATCGGGCTCGGTCAGCCCAGCTTCCCCTTCGGCCTCCGCTCATTGTAATGCCTGAGGTAGGCGTTGAGAATGCGGCAGTACTCGGGAATCGTCACGCCGGACCAGTCCGATGGTGGTAGAACCCGATTCCCATTATCGGCGTTCTTGAGCCTGGCGAAAAAGCCCTCCATCGCCGAGATTGGTGACGGGAGCGTTGCTTGTTGAGAATGGGGTTGGCTGTCGGTGGGGTGCGGGATGCGAAAAAACGTCTGTTTTGGTCGCTGGCGGTCAAAACAGACGGTTTTTCGCGGTCTCGGAAGTGAGAAATGGACGATTTTGCCGGTTGTTCGCGTATGGGCTTTCCGGTAGCGCAAATAATCGCGTGTTTTGGCCCTGAGTCTGCGAAGAATCGTTTCTTTTGACCACGGCTGGACAAAATTGGCGATTCTTCGCAGCGGGAGCTCGCTGCTTGGCCCGGCTAATGCTCTGGGAACTCGCTGCTCGACTCGATTAGCACCCCGAAGTCCGCTGCTTGGCCCGGCTAATGCTCCGGAGTCCGGTTTTCGTCCCGGTGCGCGCGGGGGCCTGGCGTGCGATAGGGGGGGTCGACTCACCAGAACATGGTCGGCAGCGAACCCACCAGGTTTTCGTCCCGGTGCGCGCTGGCGGTCCTGGCGCGCGCGGGGGTCCCGGCGCGCGCCGGGGGTTCTGGCATGCGCTGCGGAGGTCCTGGCGTGTGTTGGGGGCCCGGCGCGCGCTGGCGGGCTCTGGCGCGCTGGGGGCTCTGGCTTTCCCTGGCGATTGACGCGGTCGCGCTTGTGCTTGGGGCGGTGTTGCGGTTTGCGCGTTGTCGCCGGGCTTCCTGTTTGCGGGGCTGTTCGCGGTGGCGAACGCCATGCTTTACTTCGCTCTTACGTGGTTGGAGTACACTAGGTGCGAACATATGCGTGCGTAGCGCTTGGCGAATGGAGGACGGATGCAGCGAGCGAAGAAGTATACGTTGGAGCAGGTGGCGGCATTGCTTCCGTGGCCTGACGACCTGGCGAATAAGTATTCGCGCGGCAAGTTGACGTTGATCGCCGGTTGCGCCGATTATCCAGGCGCCGCATGTCTTGCGGCGGTTGCCTCGCAGCGCATGGGCGCGGGGTATACCGAAGTTGCCTGCTCGCCCGAATCCGTTGCGGCGGTGCGCGCGGCAAGCCCGTCGCTTGTGGTGCGCGCGTGGGACGAGCTGGCGGCGTACGCGCAGCTTGATCCTGATGAACGGGGGAGCATCGCTGGCAGCCCTGCCGCGGTTCAGGCTGCGCCCGCAAGCTCGGACGGGCGGGCGGGCGCGTATCGCGCATGCCGATCGGGCCGTCCGGTGCATGCGGCGCCGCGCCCGAAAGCGCTTGGTCCCGTGGCGCCCCGTCATCCGCTGGCGTTCCTCGTCGGCAGCGGCTTCGATGCCGCAGATCCTCTTTCTGCCCAGCTGACCTGCACCGTTCTCGAGGGCGCGGCCGCTGCGGTGCTTGTCGACGGCGGCGGTCTTGACGCGCTGACCTCTCCCGAAGGCCGCCTGCTGCTGCGCCGCCGCTTCATCGACGGCTTGCCCACGGTCATCACGCCGCACGCGGGAGAGGCTGCGCGCCTTGCCGCTCCGCTGGCCCTGCCTACCGACGACCCGGCGCAGTTGGCGTTGCTGCTTTCGCAAGCTTATGGCGTGACCGCCATGGTGAAAGGCCCCGTTACCTATATATCTGACGGTGAAACCATCGTGCGCATGTCGGATGGAACCTCTGCCTTGGCAAAGGCGGGAACGGGCGATGTGCTTGCCGGCATGGCCGCGGCGCTGCTTGCGCAGGGCTTGGCCCCGGTAGACGCGTGCGTGCTTGCCGCGGCGCTGCACGCGCGGGCGGCGCGGGCGGCGGCAAAGCGCCTGACCAGCATTTGCGTAACCGCTGAAGACGTGGTGGCCGCCATTCCTGAGGCGATCGCCTCGTTGTCGTAGCGCCCTGCTGCGACAGGTGGGCGGGCTTGCGGATGCTATTGCGATCCGGCGAAGATCGGGCGAATGTGATCGCGTATCTGCAGCGCGCCTGCGAAGGGCTGGACATCCTGCCAGCTGCCGGGGGCTGCGGCTCTCGTGTCCACCGCATCGGCGGGCGTAGGCGGCTTGCCTTTTCGCTCGCGGCGGCTTCTCGGGCATTTGACGTTCGTTTCGCGGATGCCGCCTTTTACGCTGCATCTCGGTTTGTCTTCTTCTGCGCCAGTGACATTCGTTATAGTAAGGGCGAACGAATCTGGATGGCGTTTTAGCGAACGGATGCGGGAGGTGCGACACCATGGAATCGGATCGACCGGAACATAATGAAATGCCCGCAACCGCTGTTCGCGATGTCGGGAGACGCCGGTAGTTTCCGTTGCGTCAGAAGCCCCGCAGGCGCCATTGCGGCCTGGCTGGAAGCGGTCGTTGGGCATGTTCGTCGCCTGCTTCGTCGCGTACCTGGCGGTCCTTGAAGGCTTTCTGGTGGTCCCGCAGTTCAACGATATCGTGCAAATCCGCCCGGCGTCGGCGTTGGGGCCGGTGCTCGGGCTGTTCTTCGGCTTGCCGGGCGTTTTCGGTTGCGCGACGGCCAACCTGGTCTCGGATATCCTGCACGAAGGCGCCACGCCGTCCATGCTGGCGGGCTACTTCATGATACAGATCATGTACAACGGCCTGCCGCGCTGGGTGTGGTACCTTGTGAACGCGAGGAGCCCGCGCCCGTACCCGCGATTCGATTCGGCGTCGAAGACGGCGCTGTACATGGCGCTTGTCCTGGTGGACAGCGCGTGCGTGAACCTGGCCGTCTATCTGTTCGTCGGCGTGCCGCCCGAGTCGGGCCCGTCGTTCGCCGCGCGCGGCTTGAATAACGTGTGGATGCTGCTCTACATCGGCCTGCCCCTGCTTTACGCGCTCGAGCGCAGCCCGCTTATGCCCAACCCGCCGCGTTGGATCCACGTCCCGTACCGCAACATCAAGAAGGCGAACCTCACGCAGCGCTTCGTCATCTAGTTCGTTATCGCGTCGGCGTTGCTGATGCTTCTCGTTTCGGTCTTGGTCATCGCCTTCGCCTCCGGCGACGAGGAGAGCTTCCAGACCGTTGTGCACACCATGCTCCACGAGGCCGCCATCCTCATAGTGCCCATCTTCCTGCCCATGTTCGCGTTCCTGCACATCTTGGAGCGCCGCTTCACGCGCCCCATCGAAGTGCTCGCCCTCGACCAGCAGACCTTCATTGAGCGCATGGAATCCGATGTCGAGCAGGGCAGGCGCGACATGCGCATCGCGGTCGATGAGCGCGGCACGAAGCCTCGCTATGAGATCGCCGAGCTGTACGAGTCCACCAACAAGATGCGCCGCGACATGGTCGGCTTCATCGAGCGCCTGTACAGCGTCACGGCCGAGCGCCAGCGCACGGCCACCGAGCTCGACGTGGCCAGACAGATCCAGATGAGCGCCGTGCCGCACGACTTCGATTCGCTCACGGAACGCTTCGCGCTCGATATCGCCGGCTTCATGCGCCCGGCACGTGAGGTGGGCGGCGACTTCTACGACGTGTTCGAGGTGGGCGAGCGCGGCGTGGCCTTCGTCATCGGCGACGTGTCGGGCAAGGGCGTTCCCGCGGCGCTGTTCATGATGCGCGCGCAAAGCCTGCTGCGCCAGTACCTGTTGGAAACCGACGATCTTGGCACGGCGTTCACCCTGGCCAACCGTCAGCTGTGTGAGCGCAACGACGCCATGCTGTTCGTTACCGCGTTCGCATGCGTGGTGGACACGGCAACCGGCGAGGTGCGCTTCGCCAACGCCGGCCACAACCCGCCGGTGCTCAAGCAAAACGGCAAGCTCGGCTATCTTGCGTGTCGCCCGGGGCTGGTGCCCGGCGCTATGGACGTGGTGAAGTACCGCGAGGGAAGCTTCATGTGCAGCCCGGGCGACGGCCTGCTTTTGTACACCGACGGCGTGTCGGAAGCGGCAAACGCGGCTGAAGAACTGTACGGCGAGGAGCGCTTGCTGGAAACGCTGGCGCGAATCAATGCGTCGGGTGGGGAAGGTGTCCCCGTGGGCTCGGACATGCAAGCGCCGGACGTTGCGGCGGCTGCGAGCGCGGCGGCCGCATCTTCGGCCCAAACCGCTGTAAACTCCCTGGCGGCAAGCGTGGACGCCTTCGCAGGCGCAGCGCCGCAGGCTGACGACATCACCATGCTCGCCTTCCGCTGGAACCTTCCCGTGCAGCGCCTTACGCTGCCGGCCGACGATGCCGAGCTTGATAGCCTGTTCGCCTTCCTGGAGCCTATCTGCGAGGGCGAGGACCGCACGCCGAAGATGATGGCGCAGATGATGCTCGTCTGCGAGGAAGTCTTCGTCAACATCTGCCACTACGGGTTCCCCGATGGCCAGCCGCGCCTGCCGGTGGACATCGAGGCCGCCGTCGACGAGCGCGCGGGCTGCTTGCACCTCGTGTTCAGCGACCAGGGGATCGCCTACGACCCGCTTTCGCACAACGCGAAGAAGGTCGACCCCGCCGATGAGCAGCGCAAAGGCGGGCTGGGCATCCTGCTCATGCGCAAGTACATGGACGACTTGCGCTACACTCGCGCCGACGGGCGCAACATCTTGCGTATGACGAAGCGATTCGTTTAAATACGGGAAGCGTTCGAGAAAGAACCGCATATGGAGATCAAGGCAACGAAAAACGGCGACGCGCTCGAGGTGGCCCTGTCTGGGCGTTTGGACACGAACACGTCCCCGGATCTGGAGGGCTACCTGCGCGAGAACCTGGAAGGCGTCGCCAGCCTGGCCATCGACCTGGCCGACACCCAGTACGTTTCGAGCGCCGGTCTGCGCGTGTTCTTGTTCGCGCACAAGGAGCTGGCGAAGGTGGGAAGTGGCCTTACGCTGCGCCATCCCAACGAGTACATCGCCGACGTGCTCGATGCCACGGGTTTCACGGAAATTCTGACCGTCGAACAGTAGGGGGCTGCTATGGCGCATGACGAAAAGATCTCGGAACTGACCGGCAACGACGCGCATCACGAGCAGCCCGCATCGGCGAGCGCGCCCGCGCAGATGCCCGATGTGGCAACCCTGCGCGCCATGATGCACGAACGCCGATACGCGGCAGGTAAGGCGCTCGAGCAGCAGCTTGAGGCCGACGTGCTGCATGCACGCGAGGTGCAGGAAGAACTGCTCTTCGAGATGATAGAGGCGAACAAGGACACGCCGTTCGGCCGCGATCACGGCTTTGCCGACATCAAGACGGTCGAGGACTTCAAGCGCACCGTTCCCTTCACCAGCTACGACGATTACGCCGGCTATATCTACGAGGTGATGGAGCGCGGCACGCGCGGTGTGGTGACCACCGAGGAAATCGTGCACTTCAATGAAACCTCGGGCGCCATGGGCAATCCCAAGGGCATCTCCTACACCAAGCGCATGGCGGAGATCCTCATGGGCTATTCGGGCGCGTACACGTATTACCGCAGCTACGTGGGCGCGGGCGAGGGCCTGGCCGGCGGTCGTATGCTCACGCTTATCGAAAGCCACTACAACACGCTGAAGAGCGGCATTTCATTCGGGTCGCTGTCGTGCAAGGCCATCGCCGACGCCCGCCCGTATCTTGCGGCGACCACTACCAGCCCCGACGAGGCCGTGTTCACTAAACCCGGCACCGACACGCGCTATCTGCATGCGCGCTTCGCCATCGAAGAGCGCGACATCCGCGACATATCATCGGTGTTCATCACCGGCGTGCTCGACCTTATGCGCTACGTCGAGGACAACTGGGAGCTGCTCGTGCGCGACATCGAGCAGGGAACTATCGACGCGTCCATCCAGATGCCGGCCGACGTGCGTGCCGGTTTGGGAGCGTGCATCGAGCCCAACCCCGAGCGCGCTGCCGAGCTGCGCGCCATCTTCGAGCGCGGCTTTGACGAGCCCATCACGCCGGCCATGTGGCCGAACCTGCTGGTCGTCCGCAGCGTTGCCGGCGGCGGTTTCGCGCCCTACACGTAGCGTCTGCGCCGCTTCATCGGCGACGACGTGCACATCCTCTACACCGGCTACAGCGCTTCGGAAGGCGCGTTCTCTGTGCCGTTTGAGCTGGACGACCCTTCGAGCGTGCTGCTGCCGCGCAGCGTGTACTTCGAGTTCGTGCCCGTCGACGACCCCGACTACGACCACACGCTCGGCGTTGAAGATCTGCAAGAGGGCCACGACTACGAGGTCATCATCACGAGCCGTTCGGGCTTCTACCGCTACAAGATGCGCGACGCCATCCGCTGCGTAGGCCACAAGGGAACCATGCCCACGATGGAGTTCCTGTTCCGCCTCGACCAGACGGTGAACATGCATGGCGAGAAGACCACGGAGCTTGTGCTGCGCAAGGTGGCCGACAAGGTGGCTGCGCGCGCAGGGCTCGACCTCGTGGATTTCAGCGTGCACCCCAACGTCGACCATCATCCGGCGCGTTATGAGTACCTGCTCGAGTTTTACCATGCCGATCATGCGGCCATCGACCTGGCGGAATTGTCGCGCATCGCATGGCACCTGGTTCGACGGAGACGGCACGTTCGCCCCGGCCACCGCGCGCGTGCTGCAGGACGAGACCAACCAGCTGTGGCGCGATATGCGCGTCATGCACGGCAAGGCCCCGAACCAGATCAAACCGGTGCACATCGTGGACACCGAGCAGAAGCGGCGCTTCTGCTTCGCGCTCATCGACGGGGAAATCGAAGGGTAGGGAGCCATGGGGGCGCAAACCGAGAACAGCGAGCTGATCAAGCGGACGTTCGGCAAGTATCTGGCCATGTCCATCCTCATCACCCTGTCGGCAACGCTCGGCATGATGATCGACAACGTGATCGCCGGCAACTTGCTGGGGTCGGGCGCGGTGGCGGCCATCGGCATGTCGCTTTCCGTGTTCATGCTGTTCTCGGGGTGCGCCGGCATCCTTGAAACGGGCGCGGTGGCCCTGTGCGCCCGGGCGCTGGGCAACCGCGACGCCGATAGGGTGAACGTGCTGTTCAGCGTGTCGCTTGCCGTGGCGCTTGCGGTGGGCGCGGCGCTGTCGGCGGGCGGCGTGGCCGGCGCCGACGTGTTGGCGACCATGCTCGGCGCCGCATCGGGCGAGCTGCACGCCGACACCGCGGCGTATTTGAGCGGCATCTGCTCCGGCGCGTTCGCCATCGTGCTGCTGCAGCTGCTCATGGGGTTCACGCGCCTGGACAACGCGCCTCAGCTGGGCATCGTGGCCATCGTCGGCATGAGCGCGTGCGACGTGGCATTCAATCTGGTGGCGGTTTGCGTGCTTGATCTGGGGCTTCGCGGTATGGGCCTGGCCACGGCGCTGGCGTATTGCGTGGCCGTGGGCATCTGCTGCACGCATTTTCCCAGCAAGCACAACACGCTGCATCTGGTGAACCCCGTGCCGCATGCGGGGCAGCTTGCCGGCGTGCTGAAGACGGGCTTGCCCGATTCGCTTACCCGCGCCACCGTCATGGTGCGCACGTTCACGTTCGACTGGCTGCTGCTGACGGTGGCGAGCGCCGGCGCGGTCGCGGCCTTGTCCATGCTGTCGTCGGTGAACTCGTTCGCGTCATCGGTGACCATCGGCGTGGGGCAGACGGCCACCCTTCTGTGCGGCATCTTCTTCGGCGAAGAGGACCGCGGCGCGCTGAAGGGGACGCTGCGAACGGGTATGCGCATGGGGCTGGTGCTGTCGTGCGCTTTGTGCGCGGCGGTGTTCGCGTTCGCGCCCCAGGTCGTGGGGCTGTTCGGCCTAGAGGGCGACGCCGAGGCGTTCGGCGTGGTCGCCGTGCGGGCGTTCATCCTGTGCGTGCCCATCGACCTGATCAACCAGCTGTTCGTGAACTACTACCAGGGCACGGGCAACGTGCGCGCCGCAAGCGCCATCGCCGTGGGGCAGTCGGGCCTGTTCGCCGTGCTGTTCGCGTTGGGGACGGTATGGTTCTGGGGTGCGACGGCGGTGTGGACGTCGTTTCTGGTGGGAGAGGTCGTCACGCTGGCGTTGCAGCTGGTCGTGGCCAGCGTGCTGTGGAGGCGCAGGGTGGCGAAGGGGGCTGCGGCGGGCGCGGCTGAGGTCGCTGCCAACGAGTCGGCTGCGCCCGCGATCGCCGGTGATCGCGACGGCATCGCGGCGGGCGGCGCCGTCGTCGACAAGGCGACCTTGCTCGACAAGATGATGTACCTGCCCGAAACCTTCCAGGCAGACTGGCGGGCGTTCGCCTCGTTCGCCTGCGCACCGATGTCCGAGGCGGTCGTGGCGTGCTCGCAACAGGTGGCGGCGTGGTGCGAAAGCCACGGCATGGACGGGCGGCGCAGCTACCTCGTGCCGCTTGCGGTCGAGGAAATGGCTGCCAACGCCGTTGAGCACGGGTTTGCGAAGACGAAGCACCCGGTCGTCGACGTGAAGCTCATCTTGAAGCGCGACGGCACGCTGGTGCTGCGCATGCGCGACAACGGCGCGGCGTTCAATCCGATGGACCTGGACCTTTCCGCTGCCGATCCCTGCTCGGCGGTGGGCATTCGGATGCTTCGCCAAGGCGTGCGAGAGGTGGAGTACCAGAACACGGTGGGGCTCAACAACGTAGTGGTGACGCTGCCGGCGCCTTCGGGAGCGTGACCTGGCCTTTTGCAAGCCTTATCGTGTGCGGCGCGCTTCCGATGAGTGCGAGGCCCCGTATCTGACATGCGGCTCCATCAATGCCGGCGTCCTACCGTGGGATGCCGGCATTTTTTTCGCAAATCACGTTTTGGAATGTTTCGAAAACGGAATAATTCACGAAAATGGATTATTGTCGATTGACTAACATACGAGGGTGAGAATAATATACCAATCAGCAACGAATTGTTCGCCGTTGCGTACAAAAAGGGGTAATCTCATCGCAAAGGAAAGGGAAGACATGAAGAAGCAACTTCGCATCGTGGTCGCGGCCGTATGCGCGTTCGCGATGGTGGGCGCCTTCGCTCTGACCGGCTGCTCGTCCAACGGCGGCTCCACCGAGCAGAAGAACGATTCTGCCGCCGAACAGTCCGCCGACAACAACAAGGAGCAGGTCGAGCTGCAGGTGTTCGCGGCAAACTCCCTGTCCAAGGCCATGGAAGAGGTCCAGGCCGCCTATATCGCCGACGGTCATGACAACGTCTCCTTCGCCGACACGCAGTACAAGGCCTCCGGCGAGCTCAACGAGATGCTGGGCGCCGGCTCCTACGCCGACCTGCTGATCAGCGCCTCGAAGGGCTCCATGGACACCGCCGTTGAGAAGGGCTATGTCGACTCCTCCACCCGCGTCGACATGTTCAAGAACGACCTGGTCATGGTCTCCAAGGAAGGTGCCGACATCAAGGACGTCACCCTTGACGACATCGCTGCCGGCAAGTACTCCATCTGCGTGGGCGACGACTCCGTGCCCGCCGGCAACTATGCCGCCCAGTCCCTGTCCACGGTAGGCGTGTACGCCCCCGCCGCTGCCGACGAGGGCAAGACCGGCAAGGACATCTCCGGCAAGGGCGGCAGCTACCAGGCCTTCGTCGATGCCGGCCACAAGGTGGTCACCGACACCTCCGTGGGCAACGTGTGCAAGCATGCCCAGTCCGGCGATGTCGACGTCGCCTTCGTGTACACCTCCGACGTGTACCGCTTCGGTGGCGTGCAGATCGTCGGCACCGTGCCTGCCAACACGCACAAGAACATCGTGTACCCCGGCGCCGTCACCTCCGAGAGCAAGAACGCTGCCGCTACCCAGGAGTTCCTGGATTGGTGTCTGAGCAGCGACAAGGCCCAGGAGATCTGGCAGAAGTGGGGCTTCGAGCTGGCGTAAGCGCCGCGCTTGGAACCGCATAGCAGATAAGCGAACCAAGCAAGGGGATGGGGACGATTCGACCCCCATCCCCTTACCGCGTCCAAGGACGGGATATATGACGAAACAGGGAAAACGTGCGAAAAGGCTTATCGCAAGCCTTGCTGTTACGGCGGCGCTGGCGCTGTGCGTGCCGGCCGCGGCGCTTGCCGACGACGCGCTGGGCGATGTCGATACGCCCGCGGTAACCGCGAAGCCGGCCGCCGCCTCTTCGGATGCCGATGCGCAAACCGCAGGCGATGTGGACACGTCGGCGGTGCAGGTGTCCAAGGAAGGCGACGCGGCAGCGCTTGAGGGCAGCAGTTTTGCGATAAGCGATTTCTCGCGCGCTCAGAAAGGCTCCAACCGCAGCATCGACGGCGAGTATCGCGGCTATGCGTACCTTATCGGCCAAGGGGTCGGGCAGGCGGCGCAGTTGATAGCGGTGAACGACCAGGTGGTGGCCTACATCCCGCCTGCCATGGCCCAGCAGCTTTCGCTCGACCTTGAGGATGCGCAGGCGCAAACGCAGCTCAAGCAGCTGTTTTGCGCGCTCGATGCGGGCCAGTCATCGGGTTCGGTGCCCCTAAGCGGCATCTCGGCCTGGCATTTCACTTCGCAGCAAACCTATGACCTGGGTGCCGTGCGCTTGATGTTCGACCAGGAGATCTCGGGCAAGGCATACGTGCTGGCCATCGGGGTGGACGGCAGCGACATCACCGACAGCGAGAACGCGGACTACGCCAAGCCCTCGTTCGCCGACTTCGGCGTTATCGCGCCCGCCGACCAGGTGAGCATCATCGCCAAGCCCACGGGCTTGGCCGCGGCGGGCGAGTTTTTGCAGAACCTGGATTGGAGCCCGCTGTGGGTGAGCCTGCGCACCACGGGCATCGCCATCGTGTTCATCGTCATCCTGGGCCTGTTGGCGGCGTACTTCTGCCTGAACCTCAGCTCGCGTGCGAAAAGCATCTTCGACGCCATCTTCACCATTCCCATGGTGCTGCCGCCTACCGTGTGCGGCTTCATCCTGTTGTTCGCGTGCGGCTCGAACACGGCGTTCGGCAGGTTCTGGATAGAAACGGGCTTCCCGTTCATCTTCAGCCCCGCGGCGTGCGTCATCGCTGCGGTGGTGGTTGCGTTCCCCCTTATGTACCGCAACGCGCTCGGCGCGTTCGAAAGCCTTGACCGCAATATGCTCGATGCCGCCCGCACGCTGGGATGGAGCAACGCGAAGATCTTCGTGCGCCTGATGCTGCCGCTGTCGTGGTCGAGCATCGCGGCCGGCATGGTGCTGGCGTTCGCGCGCGCCTTGGGCGAGTTCGGCGCCACGCTGTTCATGGCGGGCAACTACGTGGGCATCACGCGCACCATCCCCATCGCCATCTACTTCGAGTGGATGAACGGCAACAGCGACGTCGCCTGGTTCTGGACGGGCGTCATCATCGTGTTCTCCCTGGTGGTTATCGTGTTCATCAACCTATGGAGCGGGCACACCACCAAGTATCGCAAGCGTTCGGAGTAAACCATGAGCCTTGAAGTAGACATCGAGAAGAAGTTCAAAGGGTTCCAGCTGCGGGCACGGTTCTCGGCAGGGGACGAGACGCTGGGGCTGTTGGGCGCGTCGGGGTGCGGCAAAAGCCTGACCATGCGCTCCATCGCCGGCATCGAGCGTCCGGATTCGGGCAAGATCGTGGTCAACGGCAAGATGTTCTTCGACCGCGCGCCTGGCAAGAAGGCGCGCGTGGACCTTACGCCGCAGCAGCGCAAAACCGCCCTGCTGTTCCAGAACTACATGCTGTTCCCCAACCTGACCGTGGCGCAGAACGTGGCGGCCGGCATCGCCAAGGACGTGTCGCCGGCCGATCGCGACGCCATGGTGCAGGCCGAGCTCAAGCGCTTCGGCCTGTCGGGCTTCGAGAAGCGCTATCCCGTGCAGCTCTCCGGCGGCCAGCAGCAGCGCGTGGCGCTCGCGCGCATGCTCGCGGCGCGTCCGGGCATCCTCATGCTCGACGAGCCGTTCTCCGCGCTCGACGCGCACCTGAAAAGCGTGCTCGAGCAGAACCTGGTCAGCCTGTTCGATGCGTTCCGCGGCACCATCCTGTACGTGTCGCACGACATCGACGAGGCGCTGCGCTTCTGCGATCGCATCGCCGTGGTGGAATCGGGCCACATCATGGAGATGGGCACGGGGGATGATTTGGTGAACCGCCCGCAAAGCCAGGCCGGCATCAAGCTGTCGGGCTGCAAGAACGCCACGCAGGCGCAGCGCCGCGGGCCGCGCACGGTGTGGCTGCCGAAGTGGGGCGTGCAGGTGGAGACGGCCTCCGAGGTGCCCGAGGGCGTGAAGTGCCTGGGTGTGCGCGCATTTTACCTGGAACGCGTCGATGGCCCGGGCCGCAACTGCTTCCGTATGCGCGTGGACCGCGTGAGCGACTCGCGATTCGAGCGCACGGCGTTGCTGGGCTTTCTGGACCGCAGCCCCGAGGCGGCGCCTGCGGTGGAGCGCACCGAGGACGAGATGAAGTACCTGCATCAGCACCTGTTCTGGCGCGTCGACAAGCTGAAGACGGACGCCTCGCTTCTGCCGCATGAGGGCGAGGAGCTGTGGATCCGCATCCCTGATGACAAGCTGTACCTGGTGCAACGCTAATTCCGGCGTGCTTGGCTGCGGTCGGGCGCGTTTCGGTTCGGGGCAACGCCGCGGGCGCTTCGGCTTGAAGACGTCGCCAAGCCCGGCGTTGGCAGCCGCCGCCGCGATGCAAGAAGTATCCGGCGAACGGGTTTGCTGGTTCGGTGGGGCAATTGCTACCGAGCCGGATGCATTCGCCTCGCCCGTGGTACACTGGGGATTCTGAAACGAGAGGGGACCTCATGAAGGACGGACACGGCCGCACCATCGATTACCTGCGTATATCGTTGACGGACCGTTGCAACTACCGTTGCATCTACTGCATGCCGGAAGAGGGCGTGCAGTCCATGTGCCATACCGACATCCTGCGCATCGAGGAGATCGCGCACGTGGTTCGCGTGTTCTCGAACCTGGGCATCAAAAGCGTGCGCTTGACCGGCGGCGAGCCGCTGGTGCGCAAGGGCGTGGTCGACCTGGTGCGCGATATCAACGACATGCCCGGTATCAATAACATCTCGCTCACCACCAACGGCATGCTGCTGCCGCGCATGGCCGACCAGTTGCGCCAGGCGGGGCTTTCCCGCGTGAACATCTCGCTCGACACGCTCGACGCCGAGCAGTTCCATGCCATCACGCGCCGCGGGTACCTGCAGGAGGCCCTCGACGGCATCGATGCCGCGCTGGCAGCCGGGTTCAACCCCGTGAAGATCAACGCGGTCGCGGTGCGCCAGCTGCATCAGGATTACCTGGCCTTCGCGAAGCTTTCCATCGACCGCCCGCTGCATGTCCGCTTCATCGAGTACATGCCCGTGGGCGAAAGCTCGGGGTCCAACGGCTGCGGCTGGGGCCCCGACGATGTGATCAGCTGCGAGGAGCTGTTCGAGAACATCAACCGCCAGGGCCGTGCCGAAGGCCTGCCCGAGTTGGTGCCCGCAGGCAAGCACCAGCCGCTCGGCTGGGGGCCCGCGCGCTACTTCGAGTTCCCCGGTGCGAAGGGCACTGTCGGCTTCATCAGCCCTATGAGCAGGCATTTCTGCGGCGAATGCAATCGCATGCGCCTTACGGCCGACGGAAAGCTGCGCCCGTGCCTGTTCAGCGACCGAGAATACGACATCCGCGGCATCTTGCGCAGCGGCAAGCCCGAAGAGCAGGTCGACCGGGATTTGGCGGACGTGTTCCGCACCGCCATCGGCGCGAAGCCCGACGATCACGACGACATCACCGGCACCGAACGCCGCATGTCCCAAATAGGCGGCTAATCGGTTTCGTTTGCCTGTCGGCAAACGAATTTACTCGACGTTGCGGCTGGCTTTGGTGGGGTCCCGGAGGTTTTAAAATCTCTTTCGAGAGGTTTCATTTTTAAGGAGAGCGAATATGACTGAGCAGCAGCATTTGACGCATATCGATGAGAAGGGCGATGTGCGCATGGTCGATGTGTCCGAGAAGGACATCACCAAGCGCGTGGCCGTGGCGGAGGGTTTCATCAGCATGCACCCCGACACGCTGGCGCTTATCGTGGAGGGCAAGGCGGCGAAGGGCGACGTGCTGGCATGCGCGCGCGTGGCGGGCGTCATGGCCGCAAAGCAGACGAGCACGCTCATCCCCATGTGCCATCCGCTCAACATCACGAAGGCGAAGGTGGAGTGCGAGCCGGTGCATGCAGGCGAGCGCGAAGACGGCCGCGTGGGCATCCATGTGACCACCACCACGGGCGTCACGGGCAAGACCGGCATCGAGATGGAGGCGCTCACCGCCGCAAGCGTGGCGTGCCTGACCATCTACGACATGTGCAAGGCGGTCGATCGCGGCATGGAGATCATGGACGTGCGCCTGCTGTTGAAGGACGGCGGCAAGACCGGCCTGTGGACCCGCGAGGAGCAGGGTGAATAGCTCCCTCGGGCATATTCTTTTGGTTGCGAACCCGGCTGCTCAGAGCGGAGCGGGGGCCGCTGCCGCCGATAAGGCGGCGGCGAACCTGCGCGCGGCGCTTGGCGAGGATGCGGTCACCGTGGTGCGCACGGCGGGTCCCCGCCATGCGTGCGCCATCGCCGAGGGCGCGCAGGGCGCGCGGACGGTGGTGGCCCTCGGCGGCGACGGCCTTATCCATGAGGTGGTGAACGGCCTCATGGCGCGCCCGGCTGGCGATCGCCCGCAGCTCGGCGTCATCCCCGTGGGTTCCGGCAACGATTACGCGCGAACGCTGGGAGTGCCGGCGAAGGTCGATCGCGCATGCGATCTGCTGCTGTCGGCAAGCTCTCAGCCTGCCGACATCGGCTGCGTGAACGGGAGCTTCTTCGCCGAAACGCTGTCGTTCGGCTTGGATGCCGCCATCGCGCTCGACACCATGGAGCGCCGCAAGCGCACGGGCAGGCATGGTGCGGCGCTGTACATGGCAAGCGGTTTCGATCAGCTGTTCCATCACCTTGACCAGCGCGAATACCGTCTGCAGCTTGACGACGGCCCTGTGATGGAGGGCAAGTCCATCACGTTCGCGGTGCAGATGGGCCCCTATTACGGCGGCGGGTTCCGCATCTGCCCCGGCGCCCGGCTTGACGATGGGCTGCTCGATGTGTGCATCAGCCATCCGCCCATCACGCCTGCAGGTGCGGCGGCCATCTTTCTGATGGTCAAGGGCGGCAACCACACGCGCCTTGGGTGCATGGAGCTGCATCAGGCGCGCAAGGTCCACGTGGAGTTCGACGAGCCGCCCGCGGCGCAGGTCGACGGCGAGCGCATCGAAGCTCGAACGTTCGATGCAGAGGCGTTACCCGCGGCTTTGCAGGTGCTGCGCTAGTTCTCGTCATGGCGGCGTTCGCCTTCAGATGCGAAGTCGCGAGGTCATGCGGTTTGCGGTTGCACGGTGGTCGGTAGTTGCGCTCCGTCTTGGAGCGGGCGGCGCAGGTCCCGTGAATCGTAGCTGCGCATTGATTTCAACCCTGAATGCACGACGACCCGGAATCGTTCGATCCCGGGTCGTTTCGTTTCGCATTACCTTCTTGCCCGCAGCGCCTTGAGCACCAGGTAGCAGATGAGCGCGCCAAGGGCGGCGGCTATGGTGTCCACAAGCCAATCCATGGGGTCGCAGCTGCGGCCGGGGGTGAATATCTGGTGGAACTCATCGGTGACGCCGTACAGGCTTGACAGTGCTGCGGCGACGATGGGCGCCCACTTCGACAGCGCGTCGATGGGTTTGGCAACCAGTAGCGCGCCGGCGGGTCCTTGCGGCTTCAAGTGGAAGCGCAGCGCGTTGCACAGCGCTGCGCCGAGCATCAGGTATTCGCTGAAGTGCCCGACGGGGCTTACATCCACTTCGTGCCCGAACAGGGCGGCGGCTTGCGCGGACAGCCATTGCTTGATCGCGGAGAAGATACCGGTGTTGTTATCGATGTCGATACCGCTGCGGCTGGACATGAAGAAGATGAGCGCTAGCATGGCGACAACGGCGATCCAGGAGATAATGCACGCGGTGCTGCGCTGGATTTTGCCAGTGACCTGCGGATTGTTAGGAGTCGAAGCGTTGTTTGCCGTGATTTGGGAAGCGTTTTCGTTAGTCATAATGCATCTCAGTCTAGCAAAAACGTCCCCGCGCGCCGGGGGCGTGCGGGGACGTTCACGAAAGGTGCGGGGGCCAAGGCGCCGCTTTCGCAGGTTTCGCTAGACAGCCGTTTCGTGAGCACGGTTCAAACGCAATCAAAGCTATGCTCACATACAAAAGAGACAATGGATATGCAGCGCACCCCTGGTAAGAGCGGAAGGGGGGCGTTGGCGCCAGGCGCACCGATGCCCCCTGGCTCCTGACTACAGCTGACGCAGGACGTTGACCATCTCGATGGCGCCGACGCCGCACTCGAAGCCCTTGTTGCCGGCTTTGGTGCCTGCACGCTCGATGGCCTGCTCGATGGTGTCGACGGTCAGCACGCCCATCATCACCGGCGTGCCCGTTGCCAGCTGCACCTGCGCGATGCCCTTCGACACCTCGTTGCACACCACGTCGTAGTGCGAGGTGGCGCCGCGGATGACCGCGCCCAGGCAGATGACGGCGTCGAACTTGTCGCTTTGCGCCATGCGCTGGGCCACCACGGGGATCTCGAACGCGCCGGGAACCCAGGCCACGGTGACGTCCTCTTCCGGTACGTCGTGGCGGCGCAGCGCGTCAAGCGCGC
Organism: Eggerthella sp. AM16-19; assembly: GCF_003474385.1. Classification (NCBI taxonomy): domain Bacteria; kingdom Bacillati; phylum Actinomycetota; class Coriobacteriia; order Eggerthellales; family Eggerthellaceae; genus Eggerthella; species Eggerthella sp. AM16-19. The sequence goes on along the minus strand of NZ_QUCY01000008.1, from coordinate 24,604 downwards.
CGCCGAGCAGCTTCGACGTGATGAACTCGTTGAAGCGGGCGCACACGATGCCCACCTTCATGCCCTCGTTGATTACCTTGCCTTCGATGATGTTGACGGCCATGATGGCTCCTCTCTGTTGTTGTACGAACTTAGTCCAACGCTGAACGGTACGAATCGGTTAGTCTTCCACGTGCTCGAGCAGGTGCCCCATGCGGTGCGCCTTGGTCTGCAGGTAGCGGCGGTCGTGCTCCTGGGGCTCCATCTCGATGGCGACGCGCTCGGAGATCTCCAGGTTGAAGCCGGAAAGGCCGTACACCTTATCGGGGTTGTTGGTGAGCAGGTGCAGCGACTTGCAGCCCAGGTTGCGCAGGATCTGCGCGCCGCTCCAGTATTCGCGCAGGTCGGGAGCGAACCCCAAGGCCTCGTTGGCCTCCACGGTGTCCATACCCTGCTCCTGGAGCTCATAGGCGCGCAGCTTGTTCATCAGCCCGATGCCGCGGCCTTCCTGGCGCATGTACAGCAGCACGCCGCGGCCCTCGGCCTCGATGGCGGCAAGGGCGGCATGCAGCTGCTCGCCGCAGTCGCAGCGCTTCGAGCCGAACACGTCGCCGGTCAGGCACTCGGAGTGCACGCGGCACAGCACGTCGCGTCCGTCGCCCAGGTCGCCCTTCACCAGGGCCACGTGCTCTTCGCCCGTGATGTCGTTCACGAAGCCGTGCGCCTGGAACGTGCCGTACTCGCAGGGCAGCTGCACGCAAGCCTGCTCGTGCATGTGGTTGTCATGCGTGCGGCACCAGTCCTGCAGCTGTTTGATGGAGACGATGACCAGGTTGTGCTCGCGCGCCAGCTCGAGCAGCTCGCTCGTGCGCATCATGGTGCCGTCCTCGCGCATGATCTCGCAGCACAGGCCGCACTGCTTCATGCCGGCATGGCGCATGAGGTCGACGGTTGCCTCGGTGTGGCCGTTGCGCTCGAGCACGCCGCCGGGCTTTGCCACCAGCGGGAACATGTGGCCGGGGCGGCGGAAGTCGCCGGGCTTGGCATCGTCGTCCACGCACTTGAGCGCGGTGATGGAGCGCTCCGCCGCCGAGATGCCCGTGGTGGTGCTCACGTGGTCGATGCTGACGGTGAAGGCGGTCTCGTGGTTGTCGGTGTTCTCGGAGACCATCTGCTCAAGGTTGAGCTTGCGCGCCAGGTCGCGGCTCATCGGCATGCAGATGAGGCCCTTGGCCACGCTGGCCATCAGGTTGACGTTGGCTTGGGTGGCGAACTCGGCGGCGCAGATCATGTCGCCCTCGTTTTCGCGGTCGGGGTCGTCCACCACGATGATGATGTGGCCGGCGCGCAGCTCGTCGAGCGCTTCGGGGATGGTGTTCATGCTCATAGGAGGGTCCTTTCGGTTAGGGTTGCGGGATAGGGAAGGGGTTTGTGCTGCTGTGCTAGAAGCCGTTCGCGGCAAGGTATTCCAAGGTCAGGGGCGGGGAAGCGGGTTTATCCGCGCGTTCGGCTTCGGGCGTCCCGGTGTTCCGGTTCTTGTTGTACAGCAACCGTTGCACGTACTTGCCCACCACATCGTTCTCCAGGTTCACCGTGCTGCCGGGGCGGTGCGACCCGAGCGTGGTCTCGGCAGCCGTATGCGGGATGACCGACACCTCGAACGCGTCGTCGTAAAGGTCCGCTACCGTCAGGCTGATGCCGTCGACGGTGATGGAGCCTTGCGCCACGATGAGCGCCATGATGCCGGCGGAGGCGCCGATGGTGAAGCGGACGGCGTTCTGGTCGCGGCGCACGCGGCGCACGGTGCCGGTCCCGTCGATGTGCCCAGAGACGATGTGCCCGCCGAACCGGCCGTCGGCCGCCATGGCCCGCTCCAGGTTCACGGGGCTGCCGGCGCGCAGCGCACCCAGGTTGGAGTGCGAGAGCGTCTGCGGCATCACGTCGGCGGCGAAGCCGTCGGGTAGGAGCTCGGTGGCGGTGAGGCACACGCCGTTGACGGCGATGCTGTCGCCGATGCGCGTGCCCTCGAGCACGCGGGACGCCTTGATGGCCAGCCGGCCCGCGCGTCCGGGCGCGGGAACGCTCGTCACGCGCCCCGTCTCCTCTACGATGCCGGTGAACATAGGTCGCCTCCTTGCATTGCGGGGGTCGTTGCGCCGAGCGCGTCACGCGAAGCGGGGGTGTGATCGGCCACGCGGGCGGCGCCCGTCGGCGCGAACGTGATCTTCAGGTCGTCGCCGAGCGCGTGCGCCCTCGGGCGACCCAGCACCGCGGCCTCGGTCATCCGCGCGGCGCCTGCGCCTGCAACGGGGCCCGGCGCATCGGCACCGCCGACCACCTTCGGGGCAAGGTAGACCACGGCCTCGTCCACCGCACCCTCGTCGAAGAAGGCGCCGTGGATCCCCGACCCGCCTTCGACGAGCAGCGAGTCGATGCCTTTCTCGCCCAGCGCGTGCAAAAGCGGTCGGATGGCGACGCGGCCTGCGTCGTCTTGCGGGACGCGCAGCACCTCCACGCCCAGCGCGTGCAGGCGTTGCGCCTTCGCGCCGGCGTCGGTCGCGGGGTCGTCCACGCTGGCGCAGGTGGCCACCGCAAGCGGGTCCTCGCCTTGCGCGCACGAGCGTACGAGCGCGCAATCCTCGGGGATGCGCAGGCGCGAATCGAGCACCACGCGCAGCGGCTGGTTGCCGGGCTCGCCCTCGCGACGGCAGGTGAGCAGCGGGTCGTCGGCGATCACTGTGTTGATGCCCACGGTGATGGCGGCCAGGCGATGGCGCAGCTCGTGGGTGTCGCGGCGCGATTCGGGGCCGCTCACCCAGCGGGCGTCGCCGGAAGCGCAGGCGATCTTGCCGTCGGCGCTCATGGCCCATTTCGCCACCACGTATGGGGCTTTGCGGCTGATGAAGCGGAAGAAGATGGGGTTGAGCTCGTCGCATTCGCCGCGCAGCGCGTCCTCGTCCACGCGGATGCCGGCTTCGCGCAGCCAAGCCGACCCTTTGCCCGCCACCAGCGGGTTCGGGTCGCGGCTGCCCACCACCACGCGGGCGACGCCGGCGGCGATGAGCGCCTCGGTGCACGGGGGCTGCTTGCCGGTGTGGCAGCACGGCTCCAGCGTCACGTAGGCCGTCGCCCCGCGCGCATGGCCACGGGCCGGGTCGCCTGCCGGCGCGTCGTCGGCGCGTTCCGCCTCCGCAGCGTCATCGGCGGCTCGGCGCGCGCAGTCGGCAAGCGCGTTGCGTTCGGCGTGCGCCTGCCCGCACTTCTCGTGCCAGCCCTCGCCGATGATGCGGCCGTCGCGCACGAGCACGCAGCCCACCAGCGGGTTCGGGTTCGTCCAGCCCCAACCGCGCCAGGCCAGCTCGATGGCGCGGCGCATGAAGCGGGCATCGTCGGCGCCGAGCGCCGCCGGTGCGGCCCCCTGCGCTCCGGCGTCCACGTTCGCCTCGCATCGTTGTTCGGGTATGCCTGCCATAGGGTGCCCTTTCTCTTGCGGCCGCCCTGCGGGGTCCAGGCATGAAAAAACGCCCGCAGGGAATCTGCGGGCGTTGATAAGCGACGAATAGGGACGCGCGACAGGCGCCGAAGCGCTGCCATGCATCCTTGGTGCTGCGGAATGCCGCAGCAGGCACCGGCCGGGGCCGTGTGCTTTCGTGCTCCTGTTCTTCCATCCGGACTGTAACCGTTGGTCCTGGATTCTCACCAGATCAGCCTGACGGGTTGCGACGCTGCGGCCACGGGGCCGCCTGCTTGCAACCTGCCAGGGTCGCGGACTTTGCCCTACTGCTTCGTGCAGCGTGGGACGTCACCGCCAGTGAGGGATTTCACCTCGCCCTGAACAGATATCTTGGTTTGGGAGTATAGGAGCGCTTTCCGCGCGCCGCAAGGGGACACTTTCCACGATTTGGTGCATTTCCCAGGTGGGCCGCAAGGAATTCGCCGCAAAACCGGCGCTTCAGCGCGAAAAAAGGCGGCATCTTGCGCGATGCCGCCCATTAAAAACGTTGCGAAGCCCAGGCTATTCCAGGCAGGCGCTGCAGTTCGTCTCGTCGCCGAACAGCAGGTTGTGCTCCTCGCCGTCAAGCGCATCGCGTGCCTGGTCGCGCAGGTTGTTCATGCCCGAGAGGAACTGACGGTACAGGATGAGCGTCAGATAGCGCCCCATGGTGGTCAGTGTCAGCTCGTCGCGGTTGTCGGTGGCGAACGCGCGATGCGCGCGGTAGAACGCCATCTCCGCCGGCAGCAGGCGTTCGATGCTGCAGCCGAACTGCTTCTTGAAGTCGTTCTTGTCCAAGCGCAGCTGGTAGAGGTGCAGAAGGAAATAGTAACGGGCCAGGTCGCGCTTGCTCATGACGCACTTGCCCATGATGGACATGTGCCCGGCTTCAATGGCCTCGTTGTACTCCTTCAGGCTGAACGTGTTCACGTACAGCGCGCCGTTGAGGTGCGTGATCGAGCCGCTGCCGATGCCGGGGTACTCGTTGTAGGCAACCTGCAGCTCCTCGGCGTACAGGTTATGGTCGTGGGCGCCCTGCTGGTTCAAGCGGTTGAACGTCCAGATGGTGTCGCGGCTGAAGAAGGGATGCTCGCCGCCGCACAGCACCTCGTCGAGGATCTGGTAGTAGCGGAACTCGCGGTTGTAGTCCATCTTGCCCAGCGACTTCTCCATCTTGCGCGTGGTGGCGTTTGAGACGTACAGCGGGCTGAACGTGGTTTGACGCGCCCCGCAGGCCACGATCTTCTCAAGGTCGTCCAGCAGGATGTCCTCCGTTTGGCTGGGGAAGTTGAAGATCATGTCCACGTTCACGCTGTCGAAGTAGGGTGCGGCCTGCCCGATGCGCTCGAAGATCTCCTCGCCGCTGCCGTACTTCTTGTAGCGGTCCATCTGCTTGAGCAGGTCGTTGTTGAAGCTCTGCACGCCCACGGACAGGCGCTGCACGCGGCCCTTCATCTCGGAAAGCCACGGCTCGGCAAGGTGGTTCGGGTTCGTTTCCACGCCCACTTCCTTGATGTGGAAGTTGTCGCGGGCAAGGTCGATGGTCTCGCACAGCTCATCGAGCAGGATGGTGGGGGTGCCGCCGCCGAAGTACAGCGTCTCAAAATCCCAGCCGCGCTCCTTGAGCATCATCATCTCGCGGCGCAGGTTCTTGAAGTACGTGCGTGCGATGTCCTCATGGAACACGTAGCGGTTGAAGCTGCAATACGGGCACAGGACCTGGCAAAACGGCACGTGCAGGTACAACATGTACTTGGTGTCGGGCTTTGGGTCGGGAAAGAAGTGCTCGTCGGTAGGCTGAAGGTCGAGATGGCGTTTGGTCATCCCCTTGACAAGATTCGTGAGAAATCGTTCTGAAAGCATGTGCGCCCCTTACGCATCGTTGCCCAGTATTCGGTAAGTGACCATGATAGCCTTTTGAGCGGTCGTAAGCCGGACAAGGTGAAAAAGCACAACGAGGAACACAAACGCCAGGGAATAGGCATGGGAACCGCGCTTGTTACCAATTTGTTTCAAAATAAGGTATAGTGACGTTTCCGTGAATTCTTGTGCGTTTGCACAAATCCAGGGAATCAGTTTCGTATCGAGGAAAGGGGAAAGCCATCATGGATTTCAACGCATGGCTTGTCGATGTCACAGGTGAGATCGACGGCTTCATGTACACGTACATCCTGCTCATCCTGCTGGTCGCAGTGGGCGTGTACTTCACCATCCGCACCAAGGGCGTGCAGATCCGCTTCATCAAGGACATGTTCAAGCAGCTGACCGAGAAGAAGCACGTGCAGGGCGAGCGCTCCATCTCGTCGTTCCAGGCTCTCATGGTCTCCACCGCAAGCCGCGTGGGCACGGGCAACATCGCCGGCGTGGCAACGGCCATCGCCGCGGGCGGCCCGGGCGCCGTGTTCTGGATGTGGCTCATGGCTCTGGTGGGCGCCGCGTCGGCCTTCGTCGAGTCCACGCTCGCCCAGATCTGGAAGGTGCGCGGCACCGACGGCGAGTTCCGCGGCGGCCCGGCTTACTATATCCATCAGGCGCTCGGCAGCCGCAAGCTCGGCGTGCTGTTCAGCGTGCTGCTCATCCTGTGCTTCGCGTTCGGCTTCAACGGCCTGCAGGCGTTCAACGCATGCAGCGCGCTTGAGTACTACATCCCCGACTACGCCACCAACGGCGTGGCCGTGGCAGCGGGTCTGGGCCTGGTGGTGTTTACCGCCGGCGTCATCTTCGGCGGCTCGAAGCGCATCAGCGTGATCACGTCCATCATCGTGCCGGTCATGGCCATCGCCTACATCGCCATCGCGCTGTGGACCACCATCGCCAACATCACCTGGCTGCCCGCCGTGTTCGGCCTGATGTTCGAAAGCGCCTTCGACTTCCAGTCCATCTTCGGCGGCTTCGCCGGCTCGGTGGTCATGCTCGGCATCAAGCGCGGCCTGTACTCCAACGAGGCGGGCATGGGCTCGGCTCCTAACGCCGCCGCCACCGCCAGCGTTTCCCACCCGGTCAAGCAGGGCCTCGTGCAAAGCCTGTCGGTCTACATCGACACGCTCGTCATCTGCACCTGCTCGGCCATGATGGTACTGGTGTTCTACGTGCAGGATCCCGCTGCGGCCGAGGGCCTCAACGGCATGCCTCTCGTGCAGATGGCCGTGAACAACTCCGTGGGCCCCATGGGCATCCACTTCATCACGTTCGCTATCTTCATGTTCGCCTACTCCAGCCTCATCGGCAACTACTTCTACGCCGAGAGCAACTTCCGCTTCATCAAGAACGACTCCAAGGCGGCGCTGATCATCTTCCGTCTGGCGTGCCTGGCGGTCATCTTCTACGGTGCGGTGAACAGCTTCGATCTGGCTTGGAACCTGGCCGACATCTTCATGGGCCTTATGGCCATGATGAACCTCATCGCCATCCTGCTTCTGGGCAAGTGGGCGCTTGCGGCGCTGAAGGACTACTCCGAGCAGCGCGCCGCCGGCAAGGACCCGGTGTTCGTGGCGGACAACGTCCCGGGCATGCCCCAGACCGACTGCTGGCACCTCGACGAGGTGAAGGACTTCGGCGCCGGCCCTGTGAAGGAGTACTTCGAAGAGGCTGTGGACGCCGACGTCAACAAGGCGTAACCGCCGTCGGTCGCAGCTGCGTTGCGTGGTTGCGAGTGGATTGCGTGCGAAAACCGCTGCACGCGAAGGTGCATTTCGCATGACATAGGTTCGCAAACGAAGCGCCGCCCGGAAATCCGGGCGGCGCTTCTTGCGTTTGCCGGGCGCCGGCGCGGTGCGCTAGAACAGCGAGATCTGCTGGGGCTCGCTGGCGTATTCGCAGGCGATCTCGTCGTCCAAAAACTCGATCTCGTGGGATTCCCAATCCTTGATCGGCACGATGAAGTTCGTCCCGTCCTGCCAAAACACCAGGTTTGCGCCGACCATGCCCGCGCACACGCCGCCGCACACGTCCGCGAAGCCTTCGCCTTCGGGCAGCTGCATGGTGTGCGCGTCGGGGGACGGCCCGCCGAAGTAGTACGGCGAAAGGTCGAGCGCGTCCTCGGGCGAGAAACCGGCCTGCGCCACCGCGTCGACGTCTTCGAGCCTGTCGGCCGCCGTGCGCAGCTCGTGGCAAGCCTCCTCGAAGCTGTATGGCGCGTCGGCCAGCAGCTTCGCCTTGAGCGATGCGCGCATGGTCTCGGCTACGCCGTCCTGCGAGCACAGCGCCGCCTCAAGCGCGCGAGCGTCATCGGCGCAGGTGAAGCGCCCGACCACGCGCGCCGCGCGGGCGCCTTGCTCGAGCAGGCGCTCGATGCCGCGCGTTTCGCTCGAGATACCCGCCTTCACATAGCTCGGCGCGAAGTACGCCAGGTACACGTAATGCGGCGTTTGGTTGTACTCACGTTGTTGCGGCGAGATGTAGCTGCTGAAGTAAAACGAGGGGTTGAAGCCGGTCGCCTCGATGCATGCCGGGCACATGTCCTCCTTGCCGTCGGGCAGCAGCTCCGCGTTCAGCGGGCACGTGCTCCGCTCGTGTGTTCGAAGGTCGATGCGGCCGATGCAGCGCCGGCGCGGCAGCTGGCGCAGCGAGAACGTGCGCCCGAGCACGGGCACGTAGCCGACCGTGCCCTCGTCCAGGTCGTTGATCGTAAGGTAGGGCCCGTCGGCGCTGAAGCCGTAGCCGGCAAGGACGACGGTATGGTCTGAGAACAGGTTCGGCATAGCGGCGCTTTCTGTGAAGACATTCTTGCTTGCTTCGCCCGCGGCGTGCTTATCCCGCGTTGCGAATAGGGACGATTATGACGTTTTGCGCCCGAAAAGGGGAGTTCTCCGGATCTTTCGCCCGCTTCTGCAAAAAATCGGTCAAGTTTCTTGCTTTATCACTCTACTGTGCTAAAGTATCGGACGGCATTTGGGAATGATGCTGCAGAAGCGCCCCGCGCTCGCGCCCGTTCCCTCATCTGCAAACGACACGGGCCGATGCCCGCAACCGCACGATGAAAGGCAGGATGAATCAGATGAACTCCGTGACGCCTTCGGGTTTCCGCGACGTGCTCACCGATGAGGCGGTGCTGCGCGAGCAGGCGGCCCAAGCGGTGCAGGCCAACATGGCGGCCAAGGGCTATCTTCCGGTGGAAACGCCCACACTCGAGGTGATGGACGTGCTGCAGGCCGGCGGCAGGCTGCCGGGTACCCCGTTCAAGCTCTTCGACGCGCGCGGCGATTTGCTTGCCATGCGTCCCGACGTCACGCTGCAGATCGCACGCATGTGCGCCACGCGCCTGGCGGGCCAGCCCGGGCCGTTCCGCTTCCGCTACATGCAGCGGGTATTCCGCGAGGCCGAGGGCCAGACACGCGCCGAGCCGCGCGAGACCACGCAGATGGGCGTCGAGCTCATCGGCCAGGCGGGCGCGGCGGCCGACGCCGAGGTGGTGGGCCTGCTGGCCGAATCGCTCAAGCTCGCCGGCGTGGCCGACTTCAAGATCGCGCTCGCATCGGTGTCGGTGCTGCGCGCGCTGCTCGCAAGCTGCGGTGCTGCGCCGCAGTGGCGCCAGGCGGTGCTCGATGCGTACCACACGTCGAACTTCGTCACGCTCGACGAGCTGACCTCAGGCGACGGCGCGCAGGGCGTTCCGCCGGTGTTCGCCCAGGCCATCGGCAAGCTCGCCCGCATCCGCGGCGGGCGCGCCGCCATCGCCGAGGTGCGCGCGCTGGTGGCCCCGCTGGGCTGCGAGACGGGCCTTGACGGCCTGGAGCAGGCGTTCGACCTGCTGGAGGCTGCGGGCCTGGCGGACAGCATCCAGGTCGACTTCTCCGTCATGAGCAGCTTCGATTACTACACCGGCATCGTGTTCGAAGCCTACGCGCCGGGGTTGGGAAGCCCGCTGGGCAGCGGCGGCCGCTACGACAACACCATCGGGGCATACGGCGAAAGCCGCCCCGCCGCCGGTTTCGCGTTCTTCCTCGAGCGCGCCATGGCTGCCGCCGCGGCCGCCGACGAGCGCTTCGCGTCGGGCACCGGTCAACGCCCGCTGCGCATCGCCGTGCCGAAGGGCTCGCTCAACGTCGATTCCATCGCGTGCCTGGCGGCATGCGGCTTGGATGTCACGGGGCTGGACAACCCCGGTCGTCAGCTCATCATCCGCAACCCGGGCGTGGAGTACATCATCGTGCGCCCCTCCGACGCCCCGGCGTTCGTGGAGCTCGGCGCGGCCGATTGCGGCATCTGCGGCGAGGACTCGCTGCTCGAGGCGCAGCCTGAGGTGGTTGAGCTTGCCGACCTGAAGTTCGGCTCCTGCCGCTTCGTGGTGGCCGAGCCCGCCGGCGCCGCCGAGCAGACCGCCGAGCACTATCGTCGCCTCGGCTCCATCCGCATCGCTACGAAGTATCCCAACATCACGCGCGCCCATTACGCGAAAACCGGCACCCAAGTCGAGATCGTGAAACTGCACGGAAACATTGAGCTGGCACCATTGACTGGATTGGCCGAGCGCATCGTTGACATCACGGCCACGGGCACCACGTTGCGCGAGAACAACCTGGTCATCGTAGAGGACGTGCTGTCATCGACGGCCCGCTTCTTCGCCAACGGCACCTCGCTGCGCACCGATGCGCGCATCGTGGAGCTGGCCGATGCCATGCGCGCCGGCGCCGCGGCGGGCAAGTGGGAGGCGACGGTCATCGCCGGCGGCGTGCAGTCGCCCGAGCCGGCGACCTAATAACAGCTGGTCAGGGCTTCGCGCCCGCAGGCGCCCAGGGGTCGGACGCTGCAACGTCAAGGCCGGGGAGGCGTCTGCTCGCTGGCGCGGCCCCGACAAGGTATCATCGTGGAAGAGGCCGGAGGGGTCATCCGGCGTGTATATGGAAAGAAGGACAACATGCGTCGCGTCATCCTGAACAAAGGCGAGCAATTCTCCAACAAGCACCTCAAGCGCACGGGCGCGTTCAACGCCCGCGCCATGGAGGCGGCAACGAACATCATCGAGCAGGTTCGCGAACAGGGCGATGCGGCCCTGCGCGAGCTGACCGAGCGCTTCGACGGCGTTGCCATCGAGGACTTCCGCGTGCCGGCCGAGGCCATCGAGGCCGCCGCGGCGAAGGTCGATCCCAAAACCGAGGGGGCGCTCAAGAAGGCCGCCAAGCAGATCCGCGAGTTCCACGAGCGCCAGGTCAAGCAGAGCTGGTTCTCCGTGCGCGAGGACGGCGCCCTGGTCGGTGCGAAGGTCACCCCGCTTGAAAGCGTTGGCATCTACGTGCCCGGCGGCCGTGCGCTGTACCCGTCCACGGTGCTCATGAACGCCCTGCCCGCCGCGGTCGCCGGCGTCGAGCGCATCGTGTGCGTTACGCCGCCCACCAAGGACGGCAGCATCGACCCGGTGGTGCTCGAGGCCTGCCGCCTGGCCGGCGTCACCGAGATCTACACGGTGGGCGGCGCCCAGGCCGTGGCGGCGCTGGCCTACGGCACCGAGACCATCGAGCCGGTCTGCAAGATCACAGGCCCTGGCAACGCGTTCGTGGCGGCTGCGAAGAAGATCGTCTCCGGCGACGTGGGAATCGATATGATCGCCGGCCCCTCCGAGGTGTGCGTCGTGGCCGATGAGACCGCCGACCCTGCCATGGTGGCCATCGACCTCATGGCCCAGGCCGAGCACGACCCGCTGGCAAGCTGCTACCTGGTCACGTTCGACGAGGGCTACGCCGATAAGGTCGAAGCCGCCATCGAGGGCCACATGAAGGCTTCCACGCGCGCCGAGATCACCACCGCCTCGCTGGCTGATCAGGGCCTTGTGGTCATCTGTGACTCCATGGAGCAGGCCATCCAGTCCGTCAACGTCATCGCCCCCGAGCACCTGGAGCTGCACTTCGACGGCGCGTTCGAGCAACTCGGCGCCATCCGCAACGCCGGCGCCATCTTCGTGGGCGAGTGGACCCCCGAGGCCGTGGGCGACTACGTTGCCGGCCCCAACCACACGCTTCCCACCGGCGGCACCGCGCGCTATGCCTCGCCGCTTTCCACTGACGAGTTCGTCAAGCACTCCAGCGTCATCCAGTATTCCGCGAAGTCGCTGGCAAACGACGCAGACGCCGTCATCGCCATCGCCCGTCACGAGGGCCTGTGGGCGCATGCCCGCAGCGTCGAGCTGCGTAAGGCTCTGGTGGAGACCGGCGACATCTATGGTTTGGACGGTGCCGATGAATAGCGTCCGAGCATCCGCCCCGCAGCTTGCCGACATCACGCCCTACGACCCGAAGTACCTCCCGGCGCGCGCGTACCTGTCGGCCAACGAGAACCCTTGCGACGTGGAGACCGAGGTCCGCAACGAGATCAAGCGCGAAATCAACAAGGTGGCCTTCAACCGCTATCCCGACCCCTTGGCCAACGAGCTGCGCGACATGATCGCCGAGGCCAACGGCCTTGACCGCGATTGCGTGCTCGTGGGCAACGGAGGCGACGAGCTGCTGTTCGATATGGCGCTTGCCTGGGGCGGGCCGGGGCGCAAGTTCCTCAACATGCCGCCCACGTTCTCGGTGTATCAGAACAACGCCGAGCTCACCAACACCGAGGTGGTCGACATCCCGCGCCGCGCCGATTACACCATCGACGAGGAGGAGGTGCTGTCCCGCGTGGCGCGCGGCGACATCGACTACGTCATCGTCACCAGCCCGAACAACCCCACGGGCGACCTGGCCGACGAGCGTTTCATCCTGCGCCTGCTCGATGCCACCGACGCGCTTGTCATGGTCGACGAGGCGTACTTCGAGTTCTCGCGCGGCACGGTGCGCCCCTACCTGGCGCAGCACAAGAACCTGGTCATCCTGCGCACGTTCTCCAAAGCGTTCTCGCTTGCCGGCGTGCGCGTGGGCTACCTGCTGGGAAACCCCGAGGTCATCCGCGAGTTCTTGAAGGTGCGCCAGCCGTACTCGGTGGATGCGGTGTCGCAAGCCATCGCGCGCGTGGTCTTCCGCAACCGCGCGAAGTTCGAGCACGGCATCATGCAGATCGTCTCGGAGCGCGGGCGCGTGTTCCGCGAGCTCTCGCAGATGCCGGGCATCACGGCGTACCCCTCGAACGCCAACTACATCCTGTTCCGCACAGAGGGCGCGGGGGAGGTTTGGCAGCAGCTCTACGACCGCGGCATCCTCGTGCGCGACTTCAGCCGTGCGCCCATGCTGCAGGATTGCCTGCGCGTCTCCATCGGCAGCCCCGAGGAGAACGACGAGTTCCTGACCGCGCTGCGGGAGATCCTGTCGAAGTAAGGCCGGGGGCTTCGGGGACGTAGCGGCAACTGTCCGGAATCGATGCGCACACGACGAAAGAAAGGTGAACGGCAATGAGCGAACGCGTTGCGCACATCGCGCGAACCACGAAGGAGACCGACATCGACCTGTCCGTCGACCTTGACGGCACGGGCGCCACGGACGTGGAGACGGGCATCGGGTTTTTCGATCACATGCTCACCGCGTTCGGGCGCCACGGCCTGTTCGACCTGCAGGTGTGCTGCAAGGGCGACCTTGAGGTGGACGGCCATCACTCGGTGGAGGACACGGGCATCGTCATGGGGCAGGCGTTCGCGCAGGCGCTCGGCGACAAGCGCGGCATCCGCCGCTTCGGCGACATCGCCATGCCCATGGACGAGGCGCTCATCATGGCGGCCGTTGACATCTCGGGGCGCGGCCAGCTGTACTGGGACGCCGAAGTTCTCGCGGTGATGGTGGGCGCCTTCGACGCCACGCTGGCGAAGGAGTTCTTCATCGCCTTCGCCGCCAACGCCGGCGTCACGTTGCACATCCGCCAGCTGGCAGGCGAGAACACGCACCACGTCATCGAGGGCATGTTCAAGGCCGTGGCGCGCGCCATGCGTCAGGCCTGCGAGCCCGACCCCCGCATGGGCGACGCGCTGCCGTCCACGAAGGGGATGCTGTAAGCCTGGCAGCGCCGCCTGACGGCAGCCGGGTCGCTCGATGTCGCGGGCGGCTGCGGTGAGCCACTGCTCAAGCTTCGTTTGGGGCGCACCGCCCTCACTGACTTTTATTGGATCTGCGAGATGTAAGAGACGCCTATGATCGCTGTTGTTGACTACAAGAAGGGCAATCTGCTTTCCGTCGAGCGCGGTTTGCGCGCCGCCGGAGCCGATGCCCGCATCACCGACGACGCCGCTGAGATAGCCGCCGCCGACGCCATCGTCTTGCCGGGCGTGGGCGCGTTCGCCGACGCGGCGGCAACCATGGACGAGCTCGGCCAGACCGAGGTCATTCGTCGCCGCATCGCGGAAGAGGTGCCGTTTCTGGGCATATGCCTGGGTGAGCACCTGCTGTTCGAGGAGGGCGTGGAAGGCGCCGGCGCCGACGGCAACCCGCGCGGCCTGGGCGTGCTGCCCGGATGCGTGGGGCGCATGCCGCGCCAGGACGCCGAGGGCCGTGCGTACAAGGTCCCGCACGTGGGCTGGAACACCGTCGATTTCCCCGCTGGCGCGGCGGAGAGCCCGCTGTTCGCAGGCATTCCCTCGGGCACGTACTTCTACTTCACCCACAGCTACATCGCGCCTGACGGGCCGTTCGCCATCGCACACACCACGCACAGCGTGACGTTCCCGTGCGCCGTTCAGAAGGGCAACGCGTTCGGCGTTCAGTTCCATCCCGAGAAAAGCTCGGACGCCGGCGCGGCCGTGCTGCGCAACTTCGTCGAGATCGCCAAGGCGGCATCGCCCGCCTTGCAAGGCTAGGAGGCTGCCATGTACCTGCTCCCCGCAATCGATATCCTGGGCGGCAAGGCCGTTCGCTTGGCGAAAGGCGATTACAACCAGGTGACCGTGTACAACGACGACCCCGTGGCGCAGGCGCGCGTCTTCGAGCAGGCCGGTGCCCAATGGGTGCACGTGGTCGACCTGGACGGCGCGCGCAGCGGCGTCCCGGAGAACATCGCCATCGTTGAGCGCATCGTGCGCGAGACGTCGCTTTCCGTCGAGATCGGCGGCGGCATCCGCAGCCTGGAGACGCTGAAGCGCCTGGCCGATGCCGGTGCGGCGCGCATGGTGCTGGGCACCGCGCTCGTGAACGACCCCGAGCTCGCGCACGCAGCCATAGCCGCGGTGGGCGGCGACCGCCTGACCGCCGGCATCGACGCGAAGGGCGGGGAAGTGGCCGTTTCGGGTTGGATCGAGGGCTCGGGCGTGGCCGCCGCCGACTTGGCGCGCGCGATGGGCGCCGCCGGGTTCAAGCACATCGTCTACACCGACATCGCGCGCGACGGCATGCAGACCGGCATCGACGTGCAGGCCTACGTCGACATGGCGAACGCGTTCGGCAACCCCGTCATCGCCAGCGGCGGCGTGGCAAGCCTCGCCGACATCGAGCGCCTGGCGCCGGTGGCGGAAAGCATCGAGGGCGTTATCACCGGCCGCGCCGTGTACGAGGGCACGCTCGACGTGGCCGCCGGCGTCGCCCTTTGCGCCGAGTTGACCGCTTCGCGATCTTAACGACGCAAGAGCGTCTGCCGTTTGCTTCGCGGCGAAGCCGGGCGCTGTGCGCACCTGTGCGCGACGTTTCCCGGTCCCGCAACGAGGCTGCCGGCGCCTTCCCGCCGATTTCCCTTTCCCCGAGCCGTTGAGGAGCAAATATATGTTGGCAAAACGCGTGATCCCCTGCATGGACGTGAAGGACGGCCGTGTGGTGAAGGGGGTCAACTTCGTGAACCTGCGCGATGCGGGCGACCCCATCGAGCTGGCGCAGCGCTACGACGAGCAGCGCGCCGACGAGGTGATCTTCCTTGATATCACCGCCACCAGCGACAAGCGCGAGACCACGGTGGACCTTGCAAGCCGCGCCAGCGCGCAGCTGCATCTGCCGTACTGCGTGGGCGGCGGGTTCCGTAGCGTCGCCGACATCCGCCGCATGATCGCCGCCGGCGCCGACAAGGTGTCGGTCAACAGCGCGGCGGTGGACAACCCGCAGCTCATCTCCGACGCCGCCGCGGCGTTCGGCACGCAGGCCATCCTGTGCGCCATCGATGCGAAGCAGATGGCCGGCAACCCCAACAAGTGGGAGGTCTACGTGCACGGCGGCCGCACCGCAACCGGCATCGACGCCGTGGAATGGGCGGTCGAGGCGGCGCGTCGCGGCGCGGGCGAGATCTTGCTGACCAGCATGGACCGCGACGGCAGCAAGGACGGCTTCGACTGCGCGCTCACTCGCGCGGTGGCGCGGGCGGTGGACATCCCCGTCATCGCCAGCGGCGGCGTGGGCAAGCTCGAGCACTTCGCCGAGGGCATCATCGACGGCGAGGCCGACGCGGTGCTGGCCGCCAGCGTCTTCCACTTCGGCGAGTTCACGGTAACCCAGGTCAAGGAGTACATGCGCAGCCAGGGCATCCCCGTGCGCCTGTAGAAAGGATTATCCATGCAAACCGAGCTTCCCGAGCTGAAATACAACGCCGACGGGCTGATCCCGTGCATCGTGCAGGACGTGGAAACGCGCGAGGTACTCATGATGGCGTGGATGAACGCCGAGAGCCTGGCGCTGACGCTCGAGCGCGGCGAGACGGTGTTTTGGAGCCGCAGCCGCCAGGAGCTGTGGCACAAGGGCGCCACTAGCGGCAACACGCAGAAGGTCGTCGAGCTTCGTTATGATTGTGATGCCGATACGCTTCTAGCCCTCGTGCATCCGGCGGGCCCCGCATGCCACACCGGCGCCACCAGCTGTTTCTTTCGCACGCTGGCCAAGTTCGAGTAGCTGCTTCGCCGTCATCCGCTATGCTGACGAATGACGTCTGGTCGCACCCAACCGAGGCGGTGGAGAACGCGCGGCGCCGAAATAAACGCAATGAAAGGATATGGGCGTTGGCCATGGCAGTGCAGCCATGGCGGTTGAATAGATAACCTGAAAAAACGAATGAGCGCCGTTATGCTAGTAGCAACACCGGCGAAGCTCGCTCCATAGGCTGTCAAACTTCTGGAGTGGCGGGCGGCGCAGTGTTATCGAATCAATAGCCGGGTGCCAGCCCGGCTATTCTATTGCTTCTGCTCTATCGTGCCCGGTCATGCGCTTCGGGTGGTTATCCGCGGTGACTTGCTTGCGCGCGCCCGGCGCCTGCGCTATTCTGCCCCTAGCTTTATTTTCTCGAAGGAAACCCTTCCCATCATCAAGTTCCCGCTTCTCATCAACGCTCTTTCTATGCGCAAAGCGGGTAACAACCCATATATATAAGGAGGAATAAGGGTGAAGTTCTTTCTGGACACGGCAGATCTAGCCGAAATCGAAGAGGCTGCTAGCTGGGGTGCGCTGGCAGGCGTCACCACCAACCCGTCGCTGTACGCCAAGATCGGCGGCAAGTTGGATGACTTCCATAACCACATGAAGCGCATCTGCGACATCGTCGGCCCGGACTGCCCGGTTTCCGCCGAGTCCGTCGCCATGACGCGCGACGAGATCGTCGCCGACGGCCGCAAGCTGGCCGAGATCGCCCCGAACATCGTGGTGAAGATCCCCACCATGGTCGAGGGCCTGGCCGCCACGCACACGCTGGCCGCCGAGGGCATCCCGGTGAACATGACGCTGTGCTTCAGCGTGCCGCAGGCGCTGCTGGCCGCACGCGCCGGCGCCCGCTACATCAGCCCGTTCATCGGCCGTTTCGATGACATCTCCGAGGACGGCCTCGAGCAGGTCGGCAACATCGTCACCGCCATCAACAACTACGACTTCACGGCCAACACCGCCAACGGCGAGCAGATCGAGATCATCGCCGCCTCCGTGCGCAGCGCCAACCATGTCACGCAGTGCGCGCTCATGGGCGCCGACATCGCCACCGTCCCGTTCGGCGTGCTGAAGAAGATGGTGCAGCATCCGCTCACCGACCGCGGCTTGGACTCCTTCATGAAGGACTGGGAGAAGGTAGCTAACGCATGAGCGACGAGCAGAATGTAGCGGAGGCACCGCAGCAGGGCGCCCCCGCGGCCGATGCGGCGCCGGCTGCTCCCAAGCGCCGCCCGGGCCGTCCGCGCAAAAGCGCCGCCTCGTCGGGCAAGGCCTCTTCCGAGGCTTCCTCCGACGCCGCATCCGACGCTCCGGTCGATGGGGCCGATAGCATCCCGAAAACGCCGGCCAAGCGCCGTCCGGGTCGTCCTCGTAAGAAGGCCGCGCCCGCTCAGAAGGCCGAATCCGCCCCTGCTGCGAAGGCAGATGCCGCCGCAAAGGCCGAATCTGTCGCGAAGCCCACATCCGCGGCGAAGGCGAAAAAGGCGAAGGAGGCTCCTGCCGAGCCCGAGGCCGCCGCATCCAAGGCGCAGGCCGCCGAGGCCGCCCATCCCGCCGAGACGGTAACCGGCACGCCGGCAAGGCGCCGTCCGGGCCGTTCGCACAAGAAGATCGCCACTGCGCCCGTCGCCGCTCAGGCGGTCCCCGCGCAGGACGCATCCGGCAAGCAGCAGGCCCCCGAAGCCGCGGAAACCGTCGAAGCCGTGCAGGCTCCCGCCGAAGCAGCCGGCTCCGACCAGCAGGCACCCGTGAAGGATATGGCCCCGGGCCGTGCGACACGCGCCGCGCGCACCCCGCGCAAATCGGTGCGCGCCCAGGGCGCCAACCGCGAGGGCCGCTCCGAACAGCATGAGGGCCGCGGCAAATCCGATACCCGCGAAGGCGCCGAGCGCGCCGAGGGCCGCAGCTCCGGCAACGCTGGTGCCGACCGCCACCAGCGCAACGACCGCGGCGATCGCAACGGCCGCAAGAACGGCAACGACCGCAACGACCGCAACGACCGTCACCAGCGTCATCAACGCAATAACAACCGCGAAGTGGTCCCCAGCGTCAACAAGGACGACCTTGCCAAGCTCAAGGTGGCCGAGCTGCGCGCGAAAGCCGCCGAGCTCGACGTCGACGTGGCGGGCCTGAAGAAGGCCGAGCTCATCGACGCCGTATACGACGCGTCCCTGAAGGCGGAGGGCTTCGTGGAGGTCGAGGGCATCCTCGACATCATGCAGGACGGCTACGGCTTCCTGCGCACCAACGGCTATCTGCCCAGCGAGCAGGACTGCTACGTGGGGCTTTCCACCATCCGCCGCAACGGCCTGCGCAAGGGCGACAAGCTCACCGGCACCACGCGCCCGGCGCGCCCCAACGAGAAGTACGCTGCCGTGCAGAAGGTGGCCACCGTCAACGGCAAGCCCGTCGAGGAGCTGGGCCGTCGCGTGCGCTTCGGCGACCTCACGCCGGTCTATCCCGACGAGTGCCTGACCATGGAGCATGGCCAGACCACCATCACGGCTCGCGTCATCGACCTGGTCAGCCCCATCGGCAAGGGCCAGCGCGGCCTGATCGTCAGCCCGCCGAAGGCCGGCAAGACCACCATCCTGAAGGACATCGCCGCGGCCATCAGCGCCAACAACCCCGAGGTGCACCTCATGTGCCTTCTGGTCGACGAGCGCCCCGAGGAAGTCACGGACATGCAGCGCTCCATCAAGGGCGAGGTCATCTCCTCCACCTTCGATATGCCCACGGAAAACCACATCCAGGTTTCCGAGCTGGTCATCGAGCGCGCAAAGCGCCTGGTGGAGGATGGCAAGGACGTCGTGGTGCTGCTCGACAGCCTCACGCGCCTGGCGCGCGCCTACAACCTTGCGCAGCCCGCATCCGGTCGCATCCTGTCCGGCGGCGTGGATTCCACGGCCCTGTATCCGCCGAAGAAGTTCCTGGGCGCGGCCCGAAACATCGAGGGCGGCGGCAGCCTGACCATCCTCGCTTCGGCTCTGGTGGAAACAGGCTCGAAGATGGACGAGGTCATCTTCGAGGAGTTCAAGGGCACGGGCAACATGGAGCTCAAGCTCGACCGTAACCTGGCAGATCGCCGCATCTTCCCGGCCATCGACCCGGTGGCGTCGGGAACGCGCAAGGAGGACCTGCTGCTCGACCCGCAGAAGGCCCCGCTCATCTGGGCGGTTCGCCGCATCCTTGCGAACACGAACAACACCGAGCGCGCCATGGACATGCTCATCAAGTCCTTGAAGCGCACCGACGACAACGACGAGTTCCTCATGCGCACGGCGAAAAAGGCTCAGCACAACAACGGGAACGCAAACGCAAACCTGGAGTTCTAGGGGAGACATATATAGATGGCGACAATGCATGACAATAACGAAACGGTTGTCTGGCCCAAGCGCGCGGTGGTCACGGCCGGCATGCCCTACGGCAACAAGCCGCTGCATTTCGGGCATATCGCCGGCGTGTTCGTGCCCGCCGACTGCTTCGCGCGCTTCCTGCGTGACCGCATCGGCGCGGAGAACGTCCGCTTCATCAGCGGCACGGACTGCTTCGGCTCGCCCATCAACGAGGGCTACCGCAAGCTGGTGGAGGCCGGGCAGTTCGACGGCACCATCGAGGATTACGTGCTGCGCAACCACAACCGTCAAAAGGACACGCTGGATTCCTATGACATCAGCCTTGATATCTACGAAGGCTCCAACATCGGGCATTCCGGCGAGGTCCACCAGCTCATCAGCGAGGCCTTCATCAAGAAGCTGCATGAGAACGGCTGGCTGCAGAAGCGCGCGACGCTGCAGTTCTACGACCCCGAGGCGGGCACGTTCCTGAACGGCCGCCAGGTACAGGGCCACTGCCCCGTGCAGGGCTGCAAGTCCGAGCACGCCTACGCCGACGAGTGCGACCTGGGCCACAGCTACGCGCCTGAGGACCTTATCGCACCGAAGTCCTCGCTCACCGGCGTCACGCCCGAGATGCGCCCGGTGGAGAACTGGTACTTCGACCTGCCGGCGTTCAATGGCTTCCTGAAAAAGCACGTGGAGGCCCTTGAGGCCGACCCCGAGGTGCGCCCCATCGTGCCGCAGACCATCAAGGAGTTCTTAGCCCCGCCGGTGGTCTACATCAAAAACGAGCTGTACGACCAGTACCTGGAAATCGCCGACAAGCTCGCGCATCACCAGTACCATGAAGCCGAGAAGGGCAAGCAGTCCTTCGAGATCGAGTTCGATACCATCGACGACCGCGATGCGGCGCGCGATGTGCTTGCCACGGCGGGCATCCGCTTCCGCACGGGCAAGGCGCTCGTCCCCTTCCGCATCACCGGCAACATCGAGTGGGGCGTGAAGGCCCCGGTCATCGACGGGCTCGAGGGCCTGACGGTGTGGTGCTGGCCCGAAAGCCTGTGGGCTCCCATGAGCTTCACCATGGCCGTCAACGACAAGATGGGCCTGCCGCGCGGCAGCTGGCGCGACTTCTGGTGCTCGGAGGACGCGCAGGTCTACCAGTTCATCGGCCAGGACAACCTGTACTTCTACGGCGTTGC
Source organism: Eggerthella sp. AM16-19 (assembly GCF_003474385.1). Classification (NCBI taxonomy): domain Bacteria; kingdom Bacillati; phylum Actinomycetota; class Coriobacteriia; order Eggerthellales; family Eggerthellaceae; genus Eggerthella; species Eggerthella sp. AM16-19. The sequence continues at coordinate 3,864 of NZ_QUCY01000008.1, read as the reverse complement.
CCAGCCGGCGCTCATCGAGGCGCTGCGCCCGGGCGATATCCTCACGCCTGGCGAGACGGACACGCCCCTGCGCCAGACCAGCCTCATCGCCAACCATCACATTCTGCTCGGGAACAAGAAGGCCTCGTCGTCGGGCTCGGTCAAGCCGCCGACGGCCGATGAGCTACTGGAGCACTACACCGTCGAGCAGCTGCGCGCGCACTTCCTGGCCCTTGGCCTGGACCAGAAGTCCGTGGGCTTCAAGCCCAAGCCCTTCGATCCCGACGAGGCGAAGCGCAACGACCCGCGCGTGGCAGACCCGGTTCTCAAGGAGGGCACGCTGCTCACCAACGTGTTCAACCGCCTTGCCCGCAGCTGCTTCTATGAGGCGCAGAAGAACTTCGAGGGCTGGATGCCGCTCGGCGAGGTGTCGCCTGAGGTGCGTGAGCGTGTGCACGCCTGCATGAACGAGTACGACAAGACCATGCACAAGGCGGAGCTGCACACGGTCATGTCCATTATGGACACGTTCATCCGCTGGGCGAACAAGTACTGGACGGACAACATCCGCACCGCCGAGAAGGAAGGCGACGAGCAGCTGCGCCGTCAGGTGCTCGTGGACTGCTTCTACCTGCTTCGCGTATCCACGCTGCTCATGCACCCCGTGGTGCCGAAGGGTTGCGAGAAGATCGCCGATTACCTCAGCTTCGAGTTCGACGACTTCTTCAGCTGGAACTTCGATTTCGAGGGCATGGACGAGCTGTGCCACGGCGCCGAGCTCGAGGACGGACGCCATCGCATCCGCGAGCTTCCCCCGCGCTTCGACTTCTTCTCGAAGCATCCCTCGCAATTCAAGTAGGGTTTCAAAGCACGGCATCCCATCAGGCTGGCCAGCTGCGGCAACGCGGCTGGCCGGTCTTTTCATGGGTGCGGAAAGATTGGTTTGCATATGCACGTTGATTTGTATTCCGACGGCGCCTCGCGGGGCAACCCCGGGCCGGGCGGGTATGGCAGCATCCTGCGTTTCATCGACAGCAAGGGCGGGGTGCACGAGCGGGAGTTCTCTCAGGGGTATCGCTGCACCACGAACAACCGCATGGAACTGCTCGGCGCCATCGTGGCCCTCGAGGCCCTCAAACGCCCGTGCCACGTGACGCTGTACTCCGATTCCCAATATCTGGTGAACGCGTTCAACCAACACTGGGTGGACGGCTGGCTCAAGCGCGGGTGGAAGAACTCGCAGAAGCAGCCGGTGAAGAACTCCGATCTGTGGAAGCGCATGCTCAAGGCCAAGGAGCCTCATGACGTGGAGTTCGTCTGGGTCAAGGGCCACGCCGGCCATGCCGAGAACGAGCGCTGCGATGCGCTGGCAACCTCCGCGGCCGACGACCCGTCGCGCCATAAGGAGGACGCGGGCTTCCGCGGCTAGGGGACGGCGCAAGGCGCCGCGAGGAACGGGTGGCTGGAGCGGGCCGGGGCGGAAACCCCGGTTTCGCCCCACCTGTCCGTTCTCCATGTATGCAGGTAGCCTCACTTGGGCGTATGCCCGTTCAGTGCAAAAGGTACCGCGCTTGTTGCCAGGGTGATACAGTGGCGTAAGCGATTTTGCAACCGAGAAGGAGGTTCGTGCATGCAACAGGAAATGAAGCTGCGCCGCCGCATCGCCGGTGGAGCGATGGCTTGCGTCCTATCCTGCGGCCTTATGGTCCCGCAGCTGGCATTCGCCACCCCTGATTCATCTTCCAAGCAGGCCGAGGCCCAGGCGGTCCTGGCCTCGCTCAACTCCATGCAGCACCAGCTCGATCAGGCATCGGCCGACTACGGCCAGGCGCTCGAGGAGCAGGCTCAGGCCCAGCAGTCCGCCGATCAGGCTCAGGAGCGCATCGACCAGATCAACGTCGAGATCGCCGATGTGCAGTCCCGTTTGGGCGATCGCGCGCAAAGCATGTACCGCACGGGCGCCAGCTCGTTTTTGGACTTGCTGCTCGGCTCCACCTCGTTCAGCGAGTTCGCCACGAACTGGGACCTGCTGAACAAGGTCAACGATAACGATGCCGAGCTCGTGCAGCGCAACAAGGATTTGCGCACCGAGGCGCAAGAGCAGAAGGCCACGTTCGACGAGCAGTCCCGCACCGCTGCTGCCAAGGCATCCGAGGCCAAGCAGATCCAGGACGAGGCTCAGGCCACCGTTAACTCCATGCAGCAGACCTATGACGGCCTTTCGGCCGAGGTAGCAACGCTGGTGGAGGAAGAGCGTGCCGCACAGGCCGCTGCCGCTGCCGCAACCGCTCAGCAGACCGTCGACCAGTCCGCCGCCCAGGCTACCCAGCGTATGGGCATCGCCGGTGCCACGAACAACAACGCCAATGCCGGCGGTAACGGCGGTAACGGCGGCGCTGCCGATAACGGTGGCGGCAACACGTGGACCGACGATTCCGGTGACGCCGGCAACACCGGTTGGACCGATAACGGCAATTCGGGTAATACCGACAACTCGGGCGGTTCCAGCAGCTCCAGCAGCTGGGCTCCGTCTTACAACGCCTCTACGGGCAATGCCATCGTCGACCGTGCATACAGCTGCATCGGCGCGCCGTACGAGTGGGGCGGCGTCGGCCCTGACAGCTTCGACTGCTCCGGTCTTGTCAGCTATGCGCTGACCGGCAGCTATTCGCGCTACGGCACCACGTACACGTTCATGGGCATGTCCCAGGTGTCCGACCCGCAACCTGGCGACATCTGCACCAGCTGGTCGCATTGCGGCATCTATATCGGCGGCGGGCAGATGATCCATGCACCAACCTTCGGTCAAACGGTATGCGTCAGCTCCGTGCAGTCCGACATGATCATCGTTCGCCCCTGGTAGCGCTTCACGCTTTAGCGGCACATCGACCAGCATGTAAGCCGGCGGCGCCGAAATACTTGCAGCAAACAACGAGCCCCAAGCTGTTCCACCAGCTTGGGGCTCGTTCGCGTTTGCGGGGGTGCTGGCTCGGCAGGAATGGCTGCTTGGAGCCGGGGCTGGCGAAAGGGCGCCGACCCGATCATGCCCAGGGGTATTCGGCCTCATGGGCAGCGGGGCATGCAACCCCGATCGGCGCGCGCTCGCGCTTTCGCGATACCGCGTTAGCCCTCGCAGGCCTGTGTGATGAGCTTGCGCAAGGCGTCGAATCCCTCGCGCTTCTCGCTGGACGTCACCAGCATGGGCACGTCGTCGGGCAGGGCAAGCTGGCGGCGTAGCACGGCAACCTGCTTGTTCTGCTGGTTACGGGAGAGCTTATCAGCCTTCGTGAGCACCACGGCGAACGGAAGCCCCGCCTCCATGAGGAAGTTGATCATGTTCAAGTCGAGCTGCTGGGCCTCGTGGCGGATGTCCACCAGGCTGACCACCAGCGCGAAGTTGCGGTCCTGGTTGAAATAGCCCTCGATCAGCTCCGCCCAGCGGCCCTTCTCGGATTTCGCCACGCGCGCGTAGCCGTAGCCGGGCAAGTCGACGAAGCGGGCGCCTTCGGTGGCGAAGAAGTTGATGGTGGACGTCTTGCCGGGCTTCTGCGAGACCTTCGCCAGGCTCTTGCGGCCGAATAGGGCGTTGAGCATGGACGACTTGCCCACGTTCGAACGGCCGGCGAACGCCACTTCCGGAAGCGTCGAGGGCGGCAGCTGCGACGAGATGCCGAACGAGCGCTCGAAGGTTACGTTGTTGAAGTTCATATGATGCTCCAAATGGTTCGAAGTTGTGCTTGCACCATGATAGCGTGCTTCTCCGTGCGGCTATGCCCACGTCATTTGCCATCCGCAATAACCTCGCATGGCGGAAAGCGATGATTTCGCAGAAAGAGTTCACGGCGTAACGTTTCTGGGGGTGCGGTGTAAGCCGCGTCGGCGATG
>NZ_QUCY01000007.1:37916-91279 GCF_003474385.1 Eggerthella sp. AM16-19 | reverse complement strand
AGAAAACTTGTCTTACGGGTCTTGACTACTCATAGCTGGTCTCTTTCGTATGATGTTCTAGGCAAACACCATTCTACCGAGGGCCGTGGGCCACTACCTTTTCGGGACCGTTGCGATTGAAATGAAAAATCAAGCCAAAGTAAACCCCTTACAGCGGAAAAAGCTTACGGTGGTTCTTGCCGGTTTTCAAGGCCGAACATACGAAGACGACCCCTTGCGGAGCCGTCTTCGTACTAGGTTCTAGAGTAAGCTCTTTGTAGGAAGCCCTTAATCAGTAGTCCACTCAGACTTGTACTTCTTAGCGCTCTGCATAACGTACAGGCCGAGCAGCAGGATGACGACCAGCATGATCAGGCCGGTGATGAACACGACGTTGAAGCCGAAGGATGTCTGAACCCAAGCCCAAATCATGGAAGCGAATGCCGCGATCAGGTTGAACACGGTGGAAACGCGGGAGTAAATCAGAGAGTACTCGCGGGAACCGAAGGACTGGCGAACCACAACGGGGACCAGAACCACGGCCGTGGCGTAGCAGCCGCCGAAGATGAAGGCGCCAGCGTAGAGCATGAGCTCGGTGCCTGCGCCGAACCAGCACAGCAGGATACCGGCAACGCCAGCGCAGAAGGCGAAGATCAAAGCGCCCTTCGCGCTCTTGTCGGCAGCACCGCCGAGGATGACCTTGAACAGAGCCTGACCGACCATCATGACCGTGGTCATGAGACCGCCGACGACGGCCACGTCGAACGGAGCGCTCGTCAGGGTCTTGGTGTAGCTCGGGAACTGCATGGCGATCAGGATTGCGATGTTGATGATGCCGGCGAACACGCACACGGCGTAAAACGTCGGGGTCTTCATCGCACGGGAAGCGGACAGGCCGGAAGCCTTCGGGGCAGCGCCGGCAGCGGCAGCGGCGGCAGCGGCGCCATAGGGCTGCAGGCCGCAATCCTCAGGCTTGCTGCGCACGCACAGCAGCGTGAACGGCAGAGAAGTCACGGCGGCGATAACGGCCCAGATCAGATAGATGGTGTGGAAGTCCATGCCATCGGCACGCAGCGCGGTGAACACGGCGGACCAGATGGCACCGCCGATGCCGGTGAACGCCATGCACAGGCCGATGAAGAAGCCCGCGCGATCGGCAAACCAACGGTTGATCAGCGTAGGAACGGCAAGCCACAGAAGCGTGATTTCGCCAAGGCCCAGCATAATCGCTGCCACGTAGAACAAGACGATGGTGTTCGCGATGCTCATGAGCAAAAACGCCGCAACCACCAAGATGGCGGAACCGGAAAGGATGACGCGCGCATCCATGGACTGCAAGAGCTTGCCAGCGAACGGAGATGCAACCGTCATCGTCAGGTACATAACGGTGACATACATTGCAAATGCGGTCTTCTCAACGCCAAGCCCCTCGGCAACTACCGGCTGGAACAGACCCCACGTGGAAAAGCACAGTGCGGAGCAGCCGAAGGTGATCATGATGCCCGTGAGCACCACGAGAAGATGGCGCATGCTCATCTTCTCTTTCGTCGATTGTGCCAAAACATACCTCCTTGTCGTAGGTTTTCCTTCGCAAAACGCATACCTAGAACCCCTGATGTGATGAACCGGATAAGCACCCTTCCGCTTATCCAAGTACTTTGTACATCACAAAACCTACGGAAGATACGGACAGAACTCACTCATTTATCCGGTTTCGTAGAATTAAAGTGGTCAGTATATGAGATATGTGTATATATCAGAATCACCTATAGCCTATAGAAATCGATAAAAGAGACTTTTGCGGGCACAATTGCTGATTCGGCAATTACGTGATGGGACATTTTTTAAAAATCGCGGTATTTCTCGGCAATCAAAGGTGCGGCGATGTACACCATGATCTGATCGGTGCCCTCTGCGATCTGGTTGCCTCGGCAGTCGCGCCAAACACGACACGTGCGAGAGCTTTCCGTATAGCCCAGACCGCCGAGGATCTGCATACCGTCCGAGGCCACCTCCACAGCGGTTTTAGGGATGTATCGCTTCATGAGGGACACGGCCAATCGTCGATCGGGATCGCCCTCGTCGACAGCCCATGCGGCACGGTACAAGATTGCGCGCATATTGGTCAGACGCAGCTCCATATCAGTCAACATGGTCTCGATCTGCTGGAAACGACCGACCTGCACGCCGAATGCCTTGCGAGAGCGCGCATGCGCACAGGCATCCTCCATCGCGGCTTGCGCCATGCCAAGCGACGATGCGCACAGCAGCACGCGACCATATTCAAGCATTTGGAACAAGCGCCTGAAATCACCTTGATCGGACGAGATGCGGTATTCGGGCTTCAGCTCGACGTCCTGAAACGACAAGGACGCGAAGGGAAGCATATCTTGCCCGATCTTGTCGATGGGGACCGCGGCGATGCCCTTCAAGTTTCGAGGCACCAGCCACAATGCAAGCGCCGGATACGGATCATCGCTCTCAGCATCGGCGTCAATGGCAGCGACGACGATGTACGGAGCATATTCGCCGTTGTTGACGTAGGACTTGCGACCGTTCAAGACGATCTTCCCATCAAGGGTTTTCGTGTTGGTCTTCATGGACATGACATCCGAACCGCCCTCCGGCTCGGAAATGGCGAGCGCGAACATAAGGCGACCCGTCGATCGATACTCGTCGAGGACGGGATCGAGGTTGCCCGCGGCGGAAAGGGCATCGACGATCTGCAGATTGAACAGATCATTTTGAAATGGCAGGGTGGCGCCAGCGCATCGGGACAGCTCCTCGATGATAAGCGCCTGATCGAGGAGCGTATGCCCAGCCACGAATGAAAGCCGTTTATCGACGCTCTTGAAATAGGTATCGGCAAAACGCTTCATGACGTCGTCGGGCAATCCCTGGTCTCTGCACCACTGCGAAACGTGATCGGGCGTAAACGTTTCCGTGCCGAATGCACGAAAAGCAGCTACAAGCTTCTTTTGATCGGACGAAAGATTGAAATCCACCGCGAACCCCCCTTGTGCTCTCGGACATAGACGCAATGCATACCAACTTATGCACTCAATATACCAGCGAGTCGTAATAGCCCTGACGGCCAATATCCCGTTTTCGACCAAACCGATGAACATTCGGCAAGCTTTCCAAAGTATCTCCACCCATTTTCGTCATCTTGGCCACATAACGCCACAAATGCGGAAACATATAAAGTGGTTTGTCCCACATAAATAGAGGTTTTGCAAAAGCTTACCTATGTTTTACCGAACATTTCTTATAGGCAATCACACAATATTGAATTATTGTCCATAGAACTAGGCGCATTTACCTGTAAATATTAATTCTGCAAACGCAAGAACCACCCGAAACGAAAATGAAAGGAGCGCCTCATAATGCTGGTAAGCGAGAAACTTAACGGTTATGGCCCTCTGAACGGCGTGAAGGTCGTCGAACTGTGCGAGTGGGTTGCAGCTCCCGCAACCGTTCGTATCCTGTCCGAAATGGGTGCTGAAATCATGAAGGTCGAGCCGCTGCACGGCGATGCCCAGCGTACCCAGGGCCCGGGCTTTGGCTGCGAGCAGAACGAAACCGAAGACCCCACGATCGACTTAAACAACACCAACAAGAACTGGATCGCCCTTAACCTTAAGAGCGAAGAGGGCTTCGAGGTTATGGACAAGCTGCTCTCCAAGGCCGATGTCTTCGTCTGCAACCTGCGCGATAAGGCGCTTGTCAAGCTGGGTCTGGACTACGACGCCCTGGCTGCCAAGTATCCGTCCCTGATTTGGGCTCAGCTGCGTGGCTACGGCGAGTTCGGCGAAGAGGCCAACACCCCCGGCTTCGACGCCGTGTGTTGGGCTGCTCGTGGCGGCGTTGCCAACTGCTTCCGCGAGGATGGCGAATCCCCTGCAATCCCGCCGCAGGCTTTCGGCGACTACAACGCCGCTTCCATCATGGCCGGCGGTATTCTGGCTGCTCTGTTCAACCGCACCCGCACCGGCAAGGGCGACAAGGTCACCTGCAACCTGTACGGCGCTGCCATCTGGGGCGGCAACATCGGCATCATGGCCACGCAGTTCGGTGCACCGTACCCGAAGTCGCGTAAGCACGTGCCCAACCCGTTCAACAACACGTACCGCACCAAGGACGGTAAGTGGATGCTCATCTGCATGCCGCAGTACGACAAGTACTACAACATGATGATGGAGATCACCGGCAATGCCGAGCACGTCGACCAGCCCGACACCTGCAACCTGCCCGCACTGAAGGCTTCCGAAAAGCAGCCTGAGGTCATCAGCTGGCTCGAGGCCGGTTTCTCGACCAAGACCTTCGACGAGTGGGACGAAATCCTGCGCGAGCATGAGGTTCCCCATCAGAAGTGCTTCCGCTACACCGACGTGGTCAAAGACCAGGAAGCCTACGACAACGACTCCCTGCGTTGGGTCGAGTACGAGGGCTATGGCAAGAAGGCCCTGCCGATGAGCCCCCTGCGCTTCCGCGAGTATGGCGATCCACCGATCATCCTGTCCAAGCCCATCGGCTACCACACCACCGAGATCATGGAGAAGCTCGGTTACACCGATGAGCAGATTGCCAAGGCTGAAGAGGACGGCGCTATCAAGTGCTGGCATGGCAAGGAAGTGCCGGACACCATCTTCAAGTCCGAGCGTCAGGTCAAGGGAGAAGCTGCCTGCAACTGGTAAATCCCAATCTCCTTTCAAGCGTTCTTTTCGAAACACCCGCAACAAAACGTTGCGGGCGTTTCTCTTTATATATAGGTACCGCATTGCGATGCCACCCCACTCAGTGCTACGGCAGCCGGAGGACCAACCAGAGCACGCGCAACCGCACGATGGCGCAGAGGGCTGCCCAACGCGCATGGGCCGGCACGATGAACGCGATGTCCCTTCCCACTCGATCACGAACGAGAGCAGCTCATCAGACCGGAAAGATAAGTCTCCGTCCTATATGTCCGCGATATCAGCCATCTATGCATCGTCTGGCGCTTGTCTGCCATTTCCGCAGCGCTTTTACGTAGCAACCGATCGTCGATGCCGATGCAAAGACGGCAAACGGCTCATATGCTAAAATCCATCGCCGATTCAACAGCAGGATGCAGGCATGTATCGACGCAAAATAAAGCGGCGGTCACCGGGAAAGCGACCGCCGTTGCATACGATGCGTTGAATGCGCTTAGGATAAGCGGGCGATGAGGTTGAACATGTCGTGACCGAGGCGACGAGCGCACTTGAAGGCGTTCTGATCGTCTTCGATGCTACGCCACTCCGGATCGCCCGCCTCGTTGAAACGGGCAAGCTGCGTTGCCGCAACGCCGTCGCCGATGACCGGGCCGAGCGGACGCGGATGGACCACGAGCATCTCATGCGTGGCGAAGAAATGATCCATCGCCGCAAGAGCGCCTTGGCAGCCGCAATCGGGCAAGCCCGAGCACGTGACCATGCCGCCAACTTTGCCGGCAAGGGCGTTGTCGACCATATGCAAAGGACGGGTGCGGTCCATGAAGTTCTTCATGCGCGCGGATACGCTGCCGAAATACACCGGCGAACCCAAAACGATGCCGTCAGCATGCATCATCTTGTCGTAGAGCATATCCATGTCGTCATGGATGGTGCAGCGATTGGAACCCAAGCATTTGTTGCAACCGCAGCAGAAGCGGATATCAAGATGCGACAGCTCGATGAGCTCGCATGTGGCACCTTGATGTCCGGCAGTCTCCAAAACGGCGCTCAAAAGCGCTGCAGTGCCTTTTCCGGCACGATGGCTACCGTTGATGGCCAGAATGTTCATTCTCGTCTCCTAATCGCTTACGTGACCCTGCAGCCGCATCGGCGCCTCCGACCGAGCCGGATTCGTGCGACCGCGCCCCCTGTACCCCTATAGCAAAAAGTGCCCTCGACCGCAATCGATCGAGGGCACCACGTCACAAGAGCAGTGACTTACATGTTGTGGAACGCGTACTTGTCCGGGTTGTCCTTGACGTCCTGCTTGTTGTGCGGGTTCATCTTGAGGGTGCCCATGATGCCGTCGTTGGTGTTGGAGGCCAGAACCTGGTTGCGGTTCTCCATCTTGATGACGTTCTCGAAGCTGGTGCCGTCGAGGGAAGTCTGCAGGCACTCCTTGGTCAGGCGCAGGCCGAACGGAGCGGTCTGCTTGCACATGTCCTCAGCCATGGCGACTGCGGTCTCGAGCACGTCGTCGTCGGCGACAACGCGGTTCGCGAAGCCCCAGTCGAGCAGCTGCTGAGCGTCATGACGGGCAGGGTTCATGAGAATCTCGGCGGCACGAGCGTAGCCGACGATCTTGGGCAGGAAGAAGGCGCCGCCCATGTCGGTGCCGGTGTAGCCGATGGACAGGTAGCCGGCGTTCATCTTGTAGGACTCACCCAGGACGCGCAGGTCGCAAGCGCAGGAGATGGACAGGCCACCGCCGACGGCGTAGCCCTTCAGAGCACCGATGATCGGCTGCTCGCAGCGACGCATGTTCACAATCTGGTCGGAGCACATACGCTGCATGATGTAGAAGTCACGCTGGATGCGGCCCATGTCCTCAGGCGGCTCCAGAGCCAGGTCGTTCAGGTTGAAGCCAGCGCAGAAGGAGCGGCCCTCGCCGGTCAGGACGATGACGCGGCAATCCTTGTCCATGCGGACCTTGATCAAAAAGTCGTTGAACTCAGCCATCTGCTGATAGGACATGGCGTTGAGGTTCTGTGCATCGTCGAATGCGCAAACGTAAACCGGACCACGCTTGTCGATCTTCAGCTTCTCATACTCGTAGGTAAACTCGGGCAGATGATAGCTTTCCTGATAGACGCTCATGGCGACCCCTTTCTTGATTTACTCAAGCTTTGAAAGTTTGTCCCAGACTTCGTAACTGTCCTGTGGACTAGATACAGAATGCCGCCTTTTGAAAGGTATTCATACGGACAATATTTCGATTTTGTGCCCATTACCTCACACATCCTGGAATCTGGTGAACGGATTCCGGAATTCGATAGATGCAACCTATCGATGGGCAGATTGCGCCAGAAAACGTCAATGGGTTCAAGCCGCACAAGGTCGATTTCGCTCGCTATCATGTATGTCAGCAAGGGGAACGCGAAAGATGTGCTAGGTGAGATTACCGTAAACGCACATGCTACGTTCTAAAGATATACATCGATAGGGGCATGCGCATGAACCCAAATGCAAAGATCAGCGACGAGCAGTTTGCTGAGTTCCTTACCAAGGTCCGAACGCTTGCGGAGGGCCCGTTCGAGGAAATGCAGGAGGAAGTCGAGCAGACCAACGTCTTCCCGCAGCGTTTCTTCGATTTGGCTCGCGAGAATGATCTGTATCGCTTCGCGCTTCCTTCCGAGTACGGCGGCTGGGATTTGAGCGAACTGGAGATCCTGAAGGTGCAAGAGGAGTTCAGCCGCGGTCCTGGCGGCATGCGCATGCACCTTCATTACGCCGCCGACCTGAACTGGCGCATCCTCAACGAGTACGGAACTCCTGAGGTGAAGGCCGAGCTCATGGACAAGTTCCAGGACAAGAGCGTCTTCACCTGCTTCGCCTTGACGGAGAAGACGGGCGGCACCGGCGCCGATGTCCATTCCACCGCCATTCGCCAAGAAGACGGATCTTATATCCTCAACGGCGAGAAGTGGCTTATCTCCCACACCGATTGCTCCCAATATGCATACGTGATCGCGGTCACCGACCCGACCGACGATAAGGATTCCCGCCTTTCCGCATTCCTGGTTCCTATGGATGCGCCGGGATTCGAGCTGGTCGAGATGCCGCACATGATGGGCTGCCGCGGAGCCGGACACGCCGGCCTGAAGTTCACCGATGTTCGACTTGACCCGAAATACCTGCTCGGCCACGAAGGCCAGGGCATGGAAGTGGCCATCCACTCCCTGTCCATCTCCCGCGTGCACATCGCCGCATCGAATCTGGGCATGTGCCAACGCATGCTCGAGATGAGCATCGCGCGCGCCAATGACCGCATCACGTTCGGCAAGCCGATCGCAACACGCCAGGCCATCAAGATGAAGATCGCCGATATGGCGGCCGCCACGCACGCGCTGCGTTGCCTGGTGTACGACTTCGCACGCGACTTCGACGTCGACCCGCACAACGACTACGTCGACGAGAAGGCGGCCATCTGCAAACTGAACTCCATCCAAGCGGTGAAAACCTGCTCGGATGAGATGCTTGAGATCTTCGGCGGCGACGGGTACTTCGAAAAATCCCCGTATGGGCCGACCGAGCGTTTATATCGCGACTGCCGCGCACTGTGGCTCGAAGAAGGAGCCCCGACCGTGCAGCGCATCACCATCGCGCGCGAATGCCAGCGTCTGAAGGCGCAATTGGGGTATTTGGACTAAAGCGCTTCTGCAAGGCATCGCCATTGCCTGGGTGTCAAAACGGCGATGCCTTGCCCTGTTCCAATTTGATTTTGTTTGTAAAGGCCGCAGAGGGGTCGCGGCTAGGTAGTTCATGCACTTTTTTCGAGGTAACGAGGAAGGATTGAGCAGCATGATCACAGGCCTGAAAATCAACGAGCAACGCAAGCAAATGTATTACGAGAAGGGGTATTGGGGGAAAGATACCGTTCTTGACGCATGGGACAATGCGGTCAAGAACTACGGTGAACGCGAATACGTCGCAGACGATCAAGGGCGTCGCTACACGTATGCGGAAGTAGATGACAAGGCATCGCGCTTGGCATCCTGGCTTAAGGAGATCGGCATCGAGGTGGGCGATGTCGTCACCATCCAGTTCCCGAACTGGGCCGAGTTCACCGTAGCCTATGTTGCCATTCTCAAAGTGGGCGCCGTGATCCACCCCGTGCCCAAGAATTACAATGACGCGGATTTGACCTACATCATGAGCCTTGTCCACGCCAAGGCGTTCATCTGCCCGACGTATTTCCATCACACGGATTACGAGCAGCAAGCCATCGACATCATGAAGGAATGCCCCAGCGTCAAGGCGATCGCCGTCTGCGATAAGTTCGAGCCCGCACGTTACGGCACCATCTCCCTGTCGACGATCTGCGAAACCCACGAGCCGCTCCAGGAAAAGCCGGAGGTTTCCTCCGACGAAGTGGTGGTCATCCTATCGACCTCGGGCACCACGGGCAAGCCCAAGGCAGCCCTGCTGACCCATAACAACATGCTGTACTCCGAGCGTATCTTCGCTCAGGAGGCTCATCGCGGTCCCGACGATGTCATGTTCGACTGCTCGCCGCTCAATCATGCTGTCGGCTTCTGGCATGGTCTCATCGCCCCGATGCTGACCGGCGGGCGCAGCGTTTTGATGCAGCAGTTCTCCCCGCGCGAGGCCATCGAGCTCATGAACCGCAAGGGATGCACCTGGACCATGGCCTCCACCCCGTTTATCTACGACATCCTGAAGTGCATCGAATACGACAACGGCCCACAGCTTGAGACGCTCAACCTGTGGCTGTGCGGCGGCGCCCCGGTGCCGGCGCGCCTGGTGAAATGCGCGAAAAGGCATGGCGTGGACCTGTGCGAGGTGTATGGCTCCACGGAAAGCTGCCCGCATGTCTTCGTGCCGATCGACATGTGCGTGGAATGGAAAGGCGACTGGTCCGGCGTCCCCTACCCCGGCATCGAGATCAAGTGTATCGATGATAACGGCAACGAGGTGCCGGCTGGCGTGCAGGGCGAAGAGATTTCTACCGGTCCGCATCTGTTCGTAGGCTATCTGGACGAGCCCGAGCGCACCGATCGCGCGCTTGACGATGACGGCTGGTTCCACAGCGGCGACCTTGGCTTCATCGACGAGGAGGGCCGCCTGCGCATCAACGGCCGCAAGAAGGAGATCATCATCCGCGGCGGCGAGAACCTGAGCGCTCGCGAGATCGACGACGACCTGGTAGAGTGCCCTGGGCTTCTTGAGACGGCCACCATCGGCATGCCCGACGAGCGCCTTGGAGAGCGTATCTGCACGTTCGCCGTCGCCCGCGATGAGCACGAGCCCACGCTGAAGGAGATCACGGATTACCTGGAGTCTCAGCACGTTCAGAAGCGCCTGTGGCCCGAGCGCGTCGAGTACATCCCCGAGATCCCCAAGACCCCCATGGGCAAGGTGAAGCGTTTCGAGCTTGCCGAAATCCTCAAGGAGCGCATGGCCAACGATCCGAAATAACGCCTGACCGGAAATCACTCCAAAGAAGGACCGCACATGCGGTCCTTCTTTTGTATCGGCAACAAAAAATAGCGCCGGCAAAAACCGGCGCCTAAGCAACAATCTTATATCGAACGATTAACCCTGACGATATTCCGTATCCAGGTTCTTCGCGATGGTCATGCGCTGGATTTGATTAGTGCCCTCGAAGATCTGGAACACCTTCGCATCGCGCATGAGCTTCTCAACAGGGTAATCCTTGCTGAAGCCGTAGCCGCCGAACACCTGAACGGCGTTGGAGGTGACTTCCTGCATGGCATCGGTGACGAACGTCTTCACGATGGCGCCCTCGCCGCGGACCAAATCGCCCTGGTCCATCAAACGCATGCAGTTGTTCACCATAACGCGGGATGCCTCGGTTTTGATGGCCATATCGGCGAGCAGGGACTGCACCATCTGGAAATCGATGAGGCGCTTGCCGAACTGCTTGCGCTGCTGAGCGTAGACCACCGCCTCATCGAGCGCGCGCTGCATGATGCCGACGCCCAACGTGGAAATGAAGGCGCGAGAGAGGTTCAAGGCGTTCAGAGCGATGCTCATGCCCTCCCCAGGCTGGCCGATGACCGCACTTTTCGGAACGCGAACGTTGTCCATGATGACCTCGGTGGTGTCCGAAAGCCTGAAGCCCATCTTGTTCTCATGAGCGCCGGCGGACAAACCGGGCGTGTCTCGGTCTACCAAAAACGCCGTGATGCCATGACCGCGCGCCTCGGGGTCGGTCTTGGCGAATATGACATAGATGGATGCGATGGAGCCGTTCGTGATGAAGGTCTTGGTGCCGTTGAGCACGTACTCATCGCCATCAAGCACGGCAGTGGACTTCATGCCGGCAACATCGGATCCAGCATTGGCCTCGGTAAGGCAGAAGGCGGCGAAACCGTTGTCGATGGTCATATCGACGAAGTGCTGAGCCTGCTCGGACGTGCCCTTCAGGTGGATGTTGCGGAATGCGACGAAGTTCGTCACGAAGGTGTCGGCGTATGCGGCATCGACCTTTGCAAGCTCCTCGAACATCATGGCGCAGGTTTCGTAGTCAAGGCCAAGGCCGCCGAACTCCTCGGGGATCTCAACAAGATGCAGACCGAGGTCGAAGCCGTACTTCCAAAGCTCGTCAGGGGTCTTGCCCGCCTCATCCGCTGCGGCAACGTGCGGCTTGATCTGATTCTCGGCCACATCGTGAACGGCTTTGATGAGCTCTCTTTGCTCCTCCGTGTACAGTAGCGCCATGTGTCTTCTCCTTTCGTAACGCGTGCAGTTGAGATGTATGTGCGTATCGTCAGATGAAAAAGGGCTCGTGCCATCTGCGGGCGAACGAGCACGAGCCCTCCTCATCCTGTCAGTGTTCCTCAAGCAAACCTGTATCGTAGGCAAACCTCAGTTGTGCGTTGACGCTACGACGCGCGCCTTGCATAAGGCTGGAATCCACGTCGTTGTACAGGGTTTCCACCAGCACGTCGACGCGGGCGGGAATACCGGAACGCACCGCGGAAACAACCTGGCTCAAGCGCATCATGCGATGTGCACGCGCACGGATGATACGGTCTGCGGGGTCCTCGATATACGGACCATGCCCGGTTAAGAACAGCTCCACATCGTTTTCCTCAACGAAACGAGCAAGCGTGTCGAGGCTGTTCATATAGGCGGCCAAAACGCCATCCGGCCAGCAGATCATCGTCGAGCTTTGCCGGAAGATCGTGTCGCCCGTCAAAACGAACTTGCCCTGCGCGACGTAGATGCCGACCGAATCGCTCGAATGCCCTGGCAGCGAGACGACCTCCATGTCGACGCCGATGCCGTTGATGTTCAAAGGACCGGCCGGCAGCAGCCCGTCGGCTTGCGTCAATACCGGAGCCCCGCTTAAGATCGACAGGCTATGCGCGCCGCCGGCATGATCAGCATGGCCGTGCGTGGCGATGATGGCGGCGACCTTTTTCCCCGCTTTAGCTACATGATCGAGCACCTCCTGGAGGTGGTCGGCGTCATCGGGGCCTGGATCGACCACCACGCATGCCGGGGCATCAGGGGCGCCGACGATCCACGTGTTCGTGCCGATATACGTAAGCGGCGAAGGGTTGTTCGCAAGAATGCAGTATGCATACTCGCCGACCTGCCCGCCGGACCATCGATTCACTGCAGCCATCAGCCAATCACGCTCCTAAACACTAATGCGCCATCGGATTTACGAGCCGGGGACGGATACACGTGAATCGTGCTGTTCCGTTCGCATGCTTGCGTCACGTTCTCCGAAGCCGCCAAATCGCATAGGTTCGAAACGGTTGGCGGCATTATCAACAGGTTTCCGCTCCTGTGCTGATCCAAAAGCCACGAAGGGTCCGCCCAGCCCGTTTTCACCGCTTCGGTGGTACGCCCGTCCGCAACCTGGCTTTGCGGCATGCGCACTCGGAAGAAGAACGTGCTGTAACGACGTCGCTCGCTGGGCGGCGTGACCCAATGCGCGCACGCATGAAGCAGATCCGTCCAGAGCACGCCGCCGATATCCTCAAGCATTTGACCGAACGAAAGCGCGTGCTCCGAAAGCTGCTCCCTGGCTTGACGAAGCTCAGGGCTTTTCATGGGGTCTTCGAAATCGGCGCCATTCGCCTTCCGAGCGAGCAACACCCCCGTTTCCTCGAACACCTCGCGCGCTGCGGTGACAAGAGCCCTTTGCGCCGTTTGCTCATCGCATCCCATCAGCAAAGCCCATTCGGACACGCTTGGACCCTCCCACGGAACATCATGCGCATCATCGATCGGGTCGAAGCTGCCACCAGGGAACACGACCGCATCAGGAACGAACGCCATCGTGGATGCTCGCTGCTGCATGAACACCTGTAAGCCCGATGAAGCCGTGTTCTTATCGCGAAGCAGCATGACGGTCGAGGAGAGACGAGGCTTCGCTGCATCATCCTCGCCGGCATCGCGCCGTTCAAGATACGCGGCAACGCCATCAAGCAATTTGGGGGGAACGTCATACTCAAGGCAAGCGCCCGAGGATAGGATGTCGGTGATTCCGAGAATGCGAGGCTTATCCATGATCACTGCACCTGCGCTAACAGTTCCGCGATATCGTAAACCTTCGTCTCGCTATCGCAGGCGGCCATGCCATCGCCGAGCATGGTCAGACAGAAGGGGCACGACGTGGCAACCTCATCGCATGCGGTGTCAAGCGCCAGTTTTGCGCGCTCGTCGCCCATGCGCTTTCCGGAGGCATCTTCAAGCCACATGCGCCCGCCGCCTGCGCCGCAGCAGAAGCTCTTCTCATGTGAGCGCTCGAACTCGATGACCTGACCGCCCGCCGCGCTCACGACCGCGCGAGGAGCCTCGTATTCGTCCTGATAACGGCCAAGGTAGCAGGAATCGTGCACCGCCACCTTCTTTCCGTCTGACGCAGCGCATTGCAGCTTCCCCTCCCGAACAAGCTGGGCGAGAAGCTGGGAATGGTGGATGACCTCGAAATGCCCGCCAAGCTGAGGATAGTCGCGCGACAAGGACTGCATGCAGTGAGGGCATTGCACGATGATCTTCTTCACGCCATACGCCTGCAGCGTCGCGATGTTCTCCTGCGCAAGCATGTAGTACACGAATTCGTTACCAAGACGACGAGCCGAATCGCCGCAGCACTTCTCCTCGTTGCCAAGGATGGCGAAATCGACGCCGGCCTTCTTCAGCAGGCCCACAAGCGCAACCGACACCTTGCGGCTACGGGCATCGAAGGCACCGGAGCAGCCCGGCCAGTACAGATACTCGGCATCGGGATGTTCGGCCAACGTGGGGACGTCCAATCCCTCCGTCCACTTCGAACGCGTCTGCCATCCAAGACCCCACGGGTTGCCGTTGTTCTCAAGGTTGCGGAACGTGGCCTGGGCCTCGGAGGGAAACGCACTTTCCATGGACACCTGATACGTGCGCATCTTGACGATCTTCGGGGCATGCTCGACCAACGTCGGGCAAGCCGCCATGCACGCGCCGCAGGTTGTGCAATCCCATATCGCCTGGGTATTCACCGCATCGCCGACAAGCTTGCGGTCCATGGTGGATTGCTGCTGCTCATCGAACGCATAGGGCTCTCCGCTTTTCGCGATGTACACACCCATCTCATCCCGCAGCGCCCCATCGTGCTGGGCCCTCCACACGATCGGGCCGCGAATCTCAAGCTCGCTGCGTAAGGATTGCACCATGTTCTTCGGCGAAAGGTCCTTACCGGTGTTGAACGCAGGGCACACGTCCTCGCAACGGCCGCAGCGAATGCAGGCCTCGGCATCGAGCAAATCCTTCCAGGTGAAGTCCTCAAGCTGCCCAACGCCCATGGTGGTGAGATTCTCGTCCTCGACGTCGATATAGGGAAGCGTGCCCTTCGGCTCAAGGGAGCGGCACCACACATCGGCGGGCATGAGCAGCACGTGCACGAGCTTCGAGTACATCCAGTACGCGATAAGCGCGAAAGCCATGCCCATATGGCTCCACCAGATGATCTGATGGGCCAGGGAGATTTGCTCGGGGGTGAAGTTGACGAACAGCATGGAAACCATGCTGCCGATAGGCGACCATGCGCGCCACGGGTCGTCGGTGCCGACGATGCGAAGGCCCTCGACCACAAAACCACTCAAGCCGATGACGAGCAACAGCACAAGCACGATGATGTCGCCGGGCTTCGTATCGAGCTTCTTGTTCACGATGCGCCTGATGATGCAGGCAACCATGGCGATGCAGAATGCCAAGCCGGCAAGATCGACGGCAAGCGCCATGAAGTACAGGTAGAAATCGCCGTAGATGAGTTGAAAGCCTAGGTCGAACTGCGCCGCCGTGACAACCGTGGCGATGAGCATGATGATCATGCCGACGTACATACCCAGGTGCATAACGCCTGCACCGGGCTTCTTCAGGACGCGCAGTTGCAAGAGCGCGTCGGCGATCATGCCCTTCGCGCGAACCTTCCAATTGCTCGTTCGATCCACCGGCGCGCCAATGGACATGAGGCGCCAGCGCTTTACCAGGAAGTAGATGCAGAAACCGAGCGCAACCAGGAAGAGCACATACATTACCCAGGTAAGGGAATGATCGATGTTCCACATTACCTCACGCGTTGCGGTGTCTTCCATAATGCCTTCCTTGGTTGCAATCGATGAATCACATGCTGGCTCTTGCGCGCCCGCTTATGCTTGCAGCATGTCGCGAAGCTGCTGCGTCAGCAGCGGCACGGCCTCGAACAGATCGGCGACGATGCCGTAGTCGGCCTGAGCGAAGATCTCGGCCTCGGGGTCTTTGTTGATGGCGACGATGTATTTGGATGCGGAGATTCCCGCCATATGCTGGATGGAGCCGGAAATACCGCACGCGATGTAGAGCGACGGGGCAACGGTTTTGCCGGTCTGGCCCACCTGATACTGCGCATCGATCCAGCCTTCGTCGATCGCCGGACGGGATGCGCCGACGGCGGCGCCGAGAACATCGGCAAGTTCCTCGAGGATCTTGAAGCCCTCGGCCCCCTTCACACCGCGACCGCCGGAAACGACGATATCCGCTTCGGAAAGATCGACGCGTTCGGAGACGGAACGGATGACGTCGCAGAGCACGCGGGCGGCCGCTTCAGGGGTTGCGGCGAACGTGCTGACGCCGGCGGTACGGCCCTCTTGCGGCTTGGCGGCCTCGAAGGCCTTCGGCCGGATGGTGGCGATGGCGGTAGCGGCGCCGCTTGCAGGACGGACCTGCTCGATGACCTTGCCGGAATACGGTAGGCGCGTGAAGACGGGGGTGCCATCGAAGGCGACGTCGACGACATCGCCAACATACGCCGCGTTGAGCTTCTGGGCCAACGCAGGCGCAACGGAGCGTGCAAACGCGCCATCGGCGAACAAGACCACGCTCGGAGACTGCTCCTGCGCCAGCTGCGCAACTGCGCCGCTCACCTCGGCGGGACGGCCCGCTTCATCACCAGCCGTTTCGATGACGATAACGCTGTCGGCGCCGCAAGCGCCAAGCTTGTCGGCATTGTCCTTCGCGCCTTCGCCCCACACAAGCGCGCCGACCTGTTGGCTACAAGCATCGGCAAGCGTGCGTGCGGCGGTGATCATCTCATAGGCGACACCGCGAAGCTCACCGTTGCCTGCCTCTATGCAAACCCAAATACCGGACATGAGGACGACCTTCCTCTCGTTGATCGCTGATATGAACGAAAATCGATGAAAAGAGAAACGTTAGAGGACCTTGGCCTCGCTGCGAAGCAGACGGGCCGTTTCCGCAACCGCATCGGCGACGGTCTCGCCTTCAACGATGCGTCCACCGCTACGTGCACCCTTGAACTCACGGTCCGCAACCTCGATCACGGGCTGCGTCGAGACCTCGGCAGCTTTGCGCTCAATGGGCTTGCGACGCGCCTGCATGACGTCGCGCACGGAGGGATAACGGGGCTCGGCCAGACCCTGCTGCGCTCCGATGACAACGGGGAGCTGGTACTCGCACACCTCGAAGCCGTCGTCGACCTCGCAGGTGGCCTTTACGCCTGCTTCAGTTGCCTCAAGGCCTGTGACCATATTGGCGAAGGGAATGCCCAGGATTGCCGAGATTCGGCCCATGACCTGCGCGCTTGCGGTATCGCCGGACGTCCATCCGCCCATGATCGCATCGGCATCCATGTCCTTCAAGGATGCGGCAAGCACCTCGGCGCACTGTGCGGCATCGACGGCGCGCCAGTTCTCATCCTCCACGAGAACGGCTTTGTCGGCGCCCATGGCCAGCGCATGGCGGATAGCGGACGTGCAACCATCGTCGCCATAGCACAGGCAGGTGACTTCCCCGCCAAGCTGCTCTTTGAGCTGAACGGCCTTCTCGACGGCGAACTCGCCATAGGGGTCGATGATCTGGGTACGGCCTTCGGTCAACACGTTGCCATCTTCACCGAGCTCGATGAGAGCCTCCGTGTCCATGACCTGTTTGACGCAAACTACGATGTTCATTACACCCTCCTTGCATGGCTTATGTGGCTAGCACAAATGGCACGTACAATTCAAAACCATCATATCCAAGGTATTGACCGAGTAAAACGGATACATATTCCAGCTTGTGTAGTTAGCTTAGGAAAATACCCAAGTTTCTATCGGACATATCTATGGGTATCATCCATATCTCCTTACAAACCGTTATTCCTTGCCGAATTTGTTCCGAAGCGCGGCTTTGACGCAATCCGGAACAAGGCCATTCAGCGATCCGCCCATCGAGGCGATCTCGCGCACGATAGATGAGGATAGATACATGTATTGGGGAGGCGACATGATGAACGTGGTCTCAAGCTCCCGGTCAAGCTGGTAGTTCATCGCGGTCATCTGAAATTCGTATTCGAAATCGGTGATGGCCCGAAGCCCCTTGATCACCACCTCCGCATCCATGCGGCGTGCAAAATCAACGAGCAGTTCGTCAAATGGCTCCACGCGAACATTGGGGATATGGCAGACCGCTTGCTTCACAAGGGAAACGCGCTCATCAAGATCGAACAGCGGCTTCTTCTTGTCCGATGCGGCAACCGCAACGATAACCTCGTCCATGATGCGCGACGCACGCGTGATGACGTCCATATGCCCGCTTGTGATCGGGTCGAACGTGCCGGGCGTAAGTGCTCGTTTCACTATCGCGATCCCTCCGCTCTGGCTATTTCACATGAAATAAGAGAAGTTGCAGATCGATATCCGACGCAACTGGTGTCGGATCCCCTAAAATCCTATGAATATTATACGTTCTGACACTCTCTCAAAACATGCACATATATCGGCATCTGTCCCATATATTGTTGAGATAAGCGATAGATATACCCGATATATTGCAATCACGCAGATATCATTCGGGCAATCTTGTTACCATAGACCATATAACGTATGACCATTTCTACTGAAAGAGGCAGTGATGGCTGTCCAAGCTCATCAAATTCAGGAAATCGATTGCACGATCGATGCTTTAGATGACCAAACGGTCGCCGCGTTTCTCGACGACTCGGTGAAAGATGATCCCAAAGTGCTTTCCCGCATCGCCCCCATTGCAGCGCGCTGCTGCGAATCCTTGCACCCGCGCGGCGTGTACAAGGTCTTCAACCCGGCCATCTGCACCCTCCCGCCCGACTATACCGAGCCCGGGATCAAGCTTGTGGGGACCATGGCCGTGCTTCATGGCGAAGCGGTATACGAGCGCATGCGACGCGCGAACCACTGCGTCATGGTGGCGGTAAGCGTCGACACCACCGAGAATATCCAGGCGCTGCGCGTGCTTTTGGTTCACGACACGGACGATTTCGCTGCGTTCGAGGCATGCCTGCAGGCGATGGGAGGACGCGCGGAGGAGATCATCACCGATGCGATCAACGAAGAAGCCCATTCCCTGGGGCTGCATATCGACAACCTGCTGCAAGCTGGAGAAGGCGATTTCCCGCTTGACTCCAACACGCAGCTTTTGTTCTACACGCAAGCCGAACGGCGCCTGGGATTCGCATGCGAGGACGACGGCTCCCTTAATTCCGAGAATGCCACGCTTGGCGTCATCGGCATGTACGATGCCTCGCAACGCGGCCGGAAACGCGCCTGTACGCGCTGCCGCAACCGTGATTTCTGCAGCATCCGCGCTATCGGCATGAACTGCCACGGCCGTCGCGGCAAGTTTAAGAAATCCGAAACCGACGAGAGGAAAACCGCCTAAAGCAAACGCTTCGGCACACTGGTTGCAAAGCCTCCGGCGTTATACGTCGGAGGCTTTTTCATGTACTGAACAGGGGACAATCGCGTATAGCAAAAAGACCCCGGCGCTTTCGCACCAGGGTCTTTGTAGGTTGGCAAGCTGTTCAGCTTACGCAGCCGATAAGCAGGAGAGCTTACGCGGCTTTACAGGGTCCACAGATGATCGGGATCCTCGACGCCCTTTGCGTACTCCTTGAGGATACCACGGCCGGAGATGTGCACCATGATCTCGACGGTGCCGCCACCGATCTGGAAGCCACGGCAGTCGAGCATGAGGCGGGAGACGCGAGTCTCATCGGTGAAGCCAAGGCCGCCCATGAGTTGCAGAGCGCGGGAGCAGCAGTCGGTCAGGCCCGGAGCACCGTAGCGCTTCAGCATAGCGGCATCGTTGTTGACCGGAATGCCGTTGTCCAGCTTCCAGCAGGTACGATACAGGAAGTTACGGGTGTTGGTGAGCTCGATCTGCATCTCGACGATGTGCTCCTGCACCAGCTGGAAGGTCTTGATGCCCTTGCCGAACTGCTGACGATCGTTAACCCAAGCGCAAGCATCCTCCATAGCAGCCTGAGCCTCGCCGAGCAGCTCTGCCAGAAGCACGCAGCGCTCCCACTCGAAGTTCTTCATCAGCTGATAGAACCCCTTGCCCTTGATGCCGAGCAGCTGGTCCTCGTCAACGACGACGTCGTCGAAGTGGATCATGGAGAAGGGCATGATCTGCATGCCGATCTTGTTCAGCGGCTCGATGGTGACGCCCTTGGCATCGGAGGGAACCAGATACATGGACATGTTCTTGTTCTCGCGAGCCGGATCCTCGTCCTTGCACACGACGATGAAGCCGCCAGCGGTCTCACCAGAGGTAACCCAGGTCTTGGTGCCGTTGATGTGGATCTTGCCATCCTCGCCCTTGGTGGCGGTGGTGGTCATGCCCTGGTTGTCGGAGCCGGCGCCGGGCTCGGAGATGGCCAGGCAGTACGGCGGGTAGCCGTTCTCCTTGTAGTAATCGATAGCGTACTTGACCTGCTCGGGGTTGCCGAACTCGCACATGTCGAACATGATCAGCAGGTTGGGAGCCATGGGGATGTTGCCGCCGCAGTGGTTCAGCTCCTCGATGATCATCGCCATCGTCTGATGATCAACCGGCTTTCCACCGTACTCCTCGGGCAGGCCATACAGACCCCAGCCCTCGTCAACCCAGGACTTAGCGATCTCGGGGGCGATACCACGGTTCTTGTAACCGGCAGCGATTGCCTCCTCGGTGAGGTGCTTCTTGCCCCACTCACGAATGCCGCGCTTGATCTCAAGTTGTTCCGGGGTGTAGCTGTAATCCATTTTTCCTCCTTAAGGAAACTAACTGGGAACTACTTACCTACCTGTATTCAAAACACTCGCGTGTCTGAACCAAAAGTGATGAAGGGGGCGCCGCCGAAGCGTTTGCACGGGACGCCCCGTTGTTACATTTCGAGATGGTTGCGTATGCGCGCATCTCGGGAAGTGCTTTAGATGGACATGGCCACTTCGTAGCCGCCTTTGACAGCCTCGAGCGTACGGTGCACCTTGCCAGCAGGCGTGGTGGCGTCGCCGATGAGGTGGGTGTTGGGGATGACGGCCTTGATCTGGTCGTACAGATCGGTATTGGCCTCGACGCCCAAGGAAGTCAGAACGGTGTCGCACTCGAGCAGCTGGGTCTCGCCGGTCTCGACGTTTTGGACCTTCGCGCCCTTCTTGGTGACCTCGACCAGCTTGGTCAGCGGCATGAGCTTGACGCCCTTGGACTTGACCAGGTTGATGGTCGGGTTCTTGTCGATGATGCCGATGCCGTTGCCAAGCTTCTTGGCCTCCTCGATGACCGTGATCTCACGGTTCTCGCACATGGCCTCGGCAACCTCCAGGCCGGCGAAGCCGCCGCCGACGACCACGACGCGCTTGCCAACGATAGCGGTGGGGCCGGATGCCATGTTCAGGCCGAAGCGCATGAACTCGACGGTGCCGCCCTGAGCCTTGATGGCTGCAACGGCTGCTTTCCACAGCATGCCCTTGCCCTCAGGAACCTTGCCGGCGCACATGGCCTTGATGTCCTCGGACTTAACGACGTTCTTGCCGTTGATGCCGGGCACATCCAGAGCGATGATGCCGCCACCAGGGGAAACGATGACTTCGTCAGGATTGAGGGCCTTCACAGCCGCAGCATCGACCGGCGTGTTGAGCTTCAGCTCGATGTTGGGATGAAGTTTGATCTCCTCATTCCAGTACTTCACCAAAGGCTCGATCTTGGCGTTGAGGACCTGAGCCATATTCAGCAGGCCGCCGACGCGATCGGACTTGTCGATCAGCGTGACCTTGTGGCCGCGGATAGCCGCGACGCGGGCAGCCTCGCAACCGCCAGGGCCGGCGCCGATGACGACCACGTGCTTCTGCTTCTCGGCCGGATGCTGCTCGGGAGTGCCGACCTTGACGCCCTCCCACACATGTGCGTTGACGGAGCACTGGCACGGCTTGCCGATGAAGATGTTGTCCAGGCAGCGAGAGCACACGATGCAAGGACGAACCTGCTCGGGATGACCGGCGGCAACCTTCTTGGCGGTATCCGGGTCGGCGATGAACTGACGGCCCATGCCCACAGCGTCGCCGTAGCCCTCGTTCACAACCTTGTCGCACATGTCGAGCGTGTTGATGCGGGTGCCGGGGAAGACGGGCTTGTTGGTGACCGTCTTGACTTGCTTGGCCAGATCGATGAACTCGCCTTCGGGCACGATCTGATTTGCAACCGGGCGCGGAGCCTCATGGAAGCCGGCCTGGACAGACCATGCATCGACGCCGTGCTTCTCGATGATCGGCACAAGTTCGAGGGTATCCTCGATGCGGTTGCCGCCAGGCATGAGGTCGTTGGCGGAGATGCGGATGAGGATCGGCATGTCAGCGCCGCAGGTCTCATGGATCTTGTCGATGATCTCGGTCAGGAAGCGAGCGCGGTTCTCAGCAGATCCGCCGTACTCGTCGGTACGATGGTTGGAGTACTTCGACAGGAAGCGCATGACCATGTAGCCGATGCCTGCGTGGATCTCGATGATGTCGATGCCGGCATCCTTGCAGCGCTTGGCGGCTGCGCCGTACTGATCGACCACGATCGCGATCTCTTCCTTGGTGTACTCGCGCTCGGGCATACCGACGAACGGACCGCTCATGACGTCCTTGGAAGGAGCATAGGACAGCAGCGGATCGTCGCCCGTGGCGCGCCACTCATAGCAGAGCTGCAGCTGAGCGGCGACCTTGGAGCCATGAGCGTGGCACACATCGGCAACGCGCTTGAAACCGGGGATGAACTCGTCGTCCCAGATGCCGCAAGCACCGGTGGTGGTGTGATACTTCGGCGTGGTGTTGAAGCAGTCGCACACGTATGCGGAACCGATTTCAACAAGGCCGACACCGCCCTCAGCGCGCTTCTCGTAGAAGTCCACCAAGTCATCGGTGACATGGTAGTTGTCCACCTTCTCGATGGTCATCGGCAGCATAACGAAGCGGTTTTTCAGCTCCACGTTACCGATTTTGAGGGGCTCCAGAAGTTTCTGGTACTTTGCCACAGCACAGCTCCTTTCCGAATGATGCTTGTGAGTGTTGAAGGCGGGATGCTCTCGTCTGAGAAAGGCGTTATCTCAAGTTTGATTGCTTGGCGATAACGTTGTTACCCATTTCAACAAGTTTCGGCCATCGGCGTAGTTCCAAAGGCCTTCTCGTTACCTTCTGCTGCTATTCTACGAAGTGATATTTGCGAGTGCGATGGACAGAATCACGATATTGTGTGTTTTAGTATAGGTAACTCTCACATAGTCATAGGTTTTGATGACAAGTTTACCCAATAGTCTTGACCATACGCGCAATCCCGTACGTATACTCAGCACAGACGATTACTCATAATTTCAAATATGTCCTAGATTTCGCAAGCCAACGCCCCTACAATGACGGTATTGGATGCGTGGCCGGACAAACAAAGGAAGGAGTCGCCACAATGAACGCGCTTTCGACTATGCTGTTGATCGCGGACGCATTCGTGTCGCTATGCGACGAGATGCCGCTTCGCAAGGTATCTATCAGCGACATAGTTCAAAGAACGGGAAAGAACCGCAAAACGTTCTACTATCACTTCGAGAACAAAGATCGCCTGATCATCTGGATCTTCCGCTACGACATGGGACAAGTGCTCAAGAAGCATTTCTCGGAATCCGTGCTGCTCTACGAGAAGCCCAGCGATGATTCCATTTCCCATTTCCCTTACTACATCACCCAGAAATCAGGCGTGCGCTCGCTTGACCATGCGGAGTTCTTCTCATGCTTTGCCGAGGTTTTAGAGGCCCGTCGCCATTTTTATCGCGAAGCGCTCATCGATAACGGCCCTTACTCGCTGCGCAACTACCTGTACAACCTGTACGTGAACGCCATCAAGCGAGACATCGATATCATCTTGTCGAATCGCTATCTGCCGCAGGATAACATTGATTTTCTGGCCGAGTTCTATACGTGCGCATTCCTGTACTACTTCATCCGCCGATGCGATCAGACCAACGTCGAGCATCTTGCCGCCAACGCCGGTCCGTTCGCCAACATCATCCACAACTCGCTTGAGATGGAGATCAAAGAGGCGCAGCTGCGCAGAAACCTGTAAATGCGACAGCGTGTCATCGCGAAAAGGCGTTGCTTGAGGGCAACGCCTTTTCTTTTGCCCCAAGTTGCACCGGGATGTCGATTCGAGGCGTCCAATGCGGCATATGGATTACAGGATGGGGCACGCATCCGACCCCAAAGGCTCGATGCGCATCGATGTCATAGCCGGCATGTCCGACCCAAGTGCGTTGCAGGTCCCATATCCGACTACCCTGCCGTGCAACGCAAAACAGGGCGCCCGCTTGCGCAGACACCCTGCCTATGAACGTTTCACCCGTTCGCAGATTTACTTG
Organism: Eggerthella sp. AM16-19; assembly: GCF_003474385.1. NCBI lineage: Bacteria > Bacillati > Actinomycetota > Coriobacteriia > Eggerthellales > Eggerthellaceae > Eggerthella > Eggerthella sp. AM16-19. The sequence continues at coordinate 67,426 of NZ_QUCY01000007.1, read as the reverse complement.
CGGTGCTCAGCCTTATCGTTGAGCAGACGGTTCAACGCGTTCAGGTAAGCCTTGGTAGACGAGACGATGATATCGCCATCGGCGCCACGGCCCGTGTAAATCTCCCCGTCAGGGGCGGTAACGCGGATGGTGACCTCGCCAAGAGCGTCGATGCCGCGCGTGACGGACTGCACCGAGAACTCCGTGAGGTCGTTGTCAACCTGCACGATCTTGTTCACAGCCTTGTACACGGCGTCGACGGGACCGGTGCCGTAGTCGCACGCGGTGACCACCTGATCGGCCGCGTTGCGGAGCGTAACGGTAGCCGTGGGAGTAAGCGGGAAGCCGCAGGAGATCTGCACGGATTCGAGCGTGTACAGAGCCGCCTCGTTGCGATGGCTCTCATGCATAAGCGACTCGAGGTCCTCGTCGTAGACTTCCTTCTTCTTGTCAGCAAGATCGAGGAAGGCGTTGTACATCTTATCAAGCTGCTCGGGGTCAAGCTCATAGCCGAGCTCCTCAAGACGATGCTTCAGCGCCGCATGGCCGCTGCGTGCGGTGAGCACGATCTGCGACTGGCCTGCGCCGACCTCTGCCGGGTCGATGATCTCGTAGGTATCGCGCTTCTTCAGCACACCATCCTGATGGATGCCGGAGGAATGCGCAAACGCGTTGGCGCCGACGATAGCCTTGTTCACCTGCACGTTGATGCCGGTGATGGACGAAACCAGGCGGGAAGCCTTAAGGAACTCGCGGGTGTTGATGTCGGTGTGGGCATCAAGCTCCTGACCGTGCATCTTGATGCCCATGACCACTTCCTCCATGGCCGTGTTGCCCGCGCGCTCACCCAGGCCGTTGATGGTGCACTCGATCTGGGTTGCGCCGTTTTCAACACCCGCCAGCGACAGGGCCGTGGCCATGCCCAGGTCGTTGTGGCAATGCACCGACACGGTGACGTTCTCGATGCCGCGAACGTTCTCCATGAGGTACCTGATACGACGGCCGAACTCGTCGGGCAGGCTGTAGCCGGTGGTATCGGGGATGTTCACGACGGTTGCGCCGGCGTCGACAACGGCTTGGATTACCTTCGCCAGGAACGCATAGTCGGCGCGACCGGCATCCTCAGCATAGAATTGGACGTCCTCGACATAGCTTTTCGCATGCTTGACGGCGGCCACCGCACGCTCGATGCACTGGTCCTCGGTGATGCGGAGCTTGTCATGGATATGGCTGGGGCTGACGCCGATGCCCGTATGGATACGCGGACGTTTGGCGTACTTCAACGCCTCCGCGGCGCGGTCGATGTCCTTGGCCACGGCACGGGTCAGGCCGACGACGGTGGCGTCATCGCCAGCCAGCTCGGCGATGCGGCGGACGCTCTCGAAGTCGCCGGGGCTGGAGATAGGGAAACCCGCTTCGATGACATCGACGTTCAAACGTAGCAGCTGACGCGCCACAACAAGCTTTTCCTCGGTGTTCATGGAAGCGCCCGGCGATTGCTCGCCGTCGCGCAGCGTTGTGTCGAAAATTGCGATCTTGCGCGTCATTTCCGTTCCTTTCAGCTCTGTTAACAAAAACGCAACTCATTCTAATACACCTAGCGCAACGGTCGAGTTAAAACTCCGTTCAACAAGTTACCCACATGTTAAAACTTGACCGAATCGAGCATTCGGTAACGCTTTTGCGGCATCGGGCGCTAGCGCGGGATGCAATGCAGGGGAATTTGCATGTCGAAACGCGAAGGAGTATTGGGCTAACAAGACGCGGAAAAGCATCCGGAGCACACCCTCGTATCGCAGGGCGCGATCATTGGATGAAACGCAAGCAACCCTTTTGCCGCCGGAATGCGAAGATCCCTGGTTGAGGAGACCCGAGCAAGCTTTGGCCCCCCAAACGCAAAAACGCCCGCCGTGATCTCACGCGGCGGGCGCATAGCGATATACGGTTGTTGGGCTACAGCTTCACGTACCAGAGGTTCTTCAGGTCCTCGAGGTTCTCGCGCAGCTTAGCCAGCACGCTGTCATCGAGTTCACCTTCGATGTTCATGTAGACGATGGCCTGGCCGGCTTCGGGATCGTTGACGATCTGCATGGTGGTGATGTTGATGCCGGCGTCGCCGAGGATGGAGCCGATGGTGCCCACGCGGCCGGGGCGGTCCTCATACTGGAAGATGAGCGCCTGCGGACCAGGGGCGATATCGACCTTGTAGCCCAGCAGCGAGATGAGGCGCACGTGCTGGTCCTCGCCGGAAAGCGTGCAGCCGATCTCGCGGCCGTCGGCGACCACCGTCACCGAAGAGGAGTACGCGCCCGCGGACGCGTGCGCGCCGGTATCCACGCGGATACCGTGACGACGGGCCACGGCCTCGGCGTTGACGGGCGTGACGACCGTCGCCAGGTTCTTGTAGGAAAGCAGGCCCTGGAGCGTGCCCGCCATAAGAATGGTGGCATCGGCGGGAGCGGCCTTGCCCGAAGCGGTGAGCGACAAGCGCTTGGGCACTTCCCCGCCCAGCTGGGCGAGCATGCTGCCCATCATCTGGCAAGCGGGCACGTACGGGCCCACGGCGTCCATGACCTCGGGCGGCACGGGCGCCATGTTGAGCGCGGTGGGAACGACGCTGCCCTCGAGGCCGGCGGCGATGTAATCGGCGATCTGCACACCCGCGCGCCTTTGCGCCTCGTAGGTGTAAGCGCCCAGATGGGGCGTGAGGATGGCGTTGGGGAACTCGTGCAGCGGGCTTTGCGTGCAGGGCTCGTCCTCGAACACGTCGATGCCAGCGGCGCCGATCTTGCCGGCCGCAAGGAAGTCAGCCAGGGAGTCGATGTTGTAGATGCCGCCGCGCGCCACGTTGACCAAGATGACGCCGTCTTTCATTGCGGCGTACTGATCGGGGCCGAACATGCCGATGGTCTCGTCGGTCTTCGGCAGATGCACCGTGATGAAATCAGCCAGGGGAAGAAGCTCATCCATGTTGTCGTAAAGCGCCACGCCCAGCTGCTCGGCGCGCTCGGGGCTGCAGTAGGGATCGTAGCCCACCAGATGCATGCCGAAGGCGCGGGCGCGCTCGGCCACCAGACCGCCGATGCGGCCCAGGCCGAAGATGGCAAGCGTCTTCTCATACAGCTCGCTGCCACAGAACTTGCCGCGGGACCACTCCCCCGCATGCATGCTTGCATTGGCCTGGGCGGTGTTGCGCGCGCAGGCCAGCATGAGGCACATGGTCTGCTCAGCGGCGGAGACGATATTGGAAGTGGGGGCGTTGCACACGATGATACCGGCTTCGGTCGCAGCCTCGACGTCGACGTTGTCCACGCCCACGCCGGCACGGCCGATGATGCGCAGCTTCGAAGCCGCGGCGATGACCTCGCGCGTGACATGCGTGGCGGAGCGCACCACGAGCGCGTCATATTCGGGGATGGCCTCGATAAGCTCATCCGTGGACATCTTCAGCTTGACATCGACCTGCAAGCCCTTTTCCGCAAGGCGGTCCAAACCGGCCTGCGCCAGCTTCTCGGTAACCAGGACCTTCTTCGTCATGCGCTATAACCACCCTTCGTGTTGTGTTCGCATATGCCTTCATACTACACAACGCGCGTCGGCGCGGCGCACCCGAGCTTCAAATATCCGGAGAAAGGCCGATAGTCGCGAACGAGTGCGCGAAAACGTGACGTGTCGGCGAAGCGCGCGAGGGGTGCCCGGGACAGCCAACCGCGGCATGCGCAAGGCGTTTCGAAACCGCAGCGGCGAACGAACGCGAACGCCGCCCGCCCCTCTATAGGCTCTGACATCAGTATGGCGGCAAACAGCGAAGGGGCCGGGCACTATGCCCGGCCCCTTGAGGGAAACCGATTCACAAGATGGCAGGCACCCTGGTACGGCTACACGCCAAAACCGAAACGTTCGGGTTATTCGGCCTCGTCGGACTTGACCCAGGAGAACATGCCACGGATCTTGGCGCCGGTCTTCTCGATCTCGTGGCTGTTGATGGCCTCGCGCTGCTCGAAGAGCCACTTGTGGTCGTTCTTGCAATCAGCAACGAACTCGCGGGCGAAGTCGCCGTTCTGGATGCGATGCAGGATCTCCTTCATGGCCTCGCGGGACTGCTCGTTGATGACCTTCGGGCCGGCGTAGTACTCGCCGTACTCGGCGGTGTTGGAGATGGAGTAGTTCATGAAGTGGATGCCGGACTCGTACATGAGGTCGACGATCATCTTCATCTCATGGTAGCACTCGAAGTAAGCCAGCTCGGGCGGGTAACCGGCCTCGGTCAGGGTCTCGAAACCGGCCTTGACCAGCTCCACCAGACCGCCGCACAGGACGGCCTGCTCGCCGAAGAGGTCTTCCTCGGTCTCCTGGGCGAACGTGGCCTTGATGATGCCGGAACGGGCACCGCCGACGCCCCAGCAGTAGGACATGATGATATCCCAAGCGTCACCGGTGGCGTCCTGGTACACGCAGGCCAGATCCGGCACGCCGGAACCCTCGGTGTACTGACGACGGACGATATGGCCCGGGCCCTTCGGGGCGCACATGACGACGTTGACGTCCTCGGGAGCCTTGATGTAGCCGTAGTGAATGTTGAAGCCGTGGGCGAAGGCCAGAGTGTTGCCGGCCTTCAGGTGAGAGGCGATGTGCTGCTCGTAGACCTCGGGCTGCAGCTCGTCGGGAACGAGGATCATGACGACGTCGCCTTCCTCGGCGGCCTGGTCCATGGTGGTGACCTTCAGGCCGGCCTCTTCGGCCTTAGCCCAGCTCTTGGAGCCCTCGCGCAGGCCGACGCGCACGTCGACGCCGGAGTCCATGAGGTTCAAGGCATGGGCATGGCCCTGGGAGCCGTAACCGATGATGGCGACCTTTTTGCCCTGGATGATCTTCGGATCGACGTCGTTTTCGTAGTAGATCGTAACAGCCATGGTGGTAATTCCTTTCTTCTTGGCTGATGTACCTGGAAGTATAACGTGTGCGAAATCGCATCTGCGCATGGCAGGCGGCTGCAAAGCGCATCGCCCGCATGCCGCATTCGAACCCCGACGGTTAGCGCAGCTCATCGCGCGAGCTACGTACTAGCGAACGCCCGAACATGGCGCTTAGCCGATCACGGCATCGCCCACATGCGCAGCCTGCGCTGCCACAGCGTACTGCGGGAAGCCATGGCGCCTACGATTCCTTGGAGGCACGCGACATGGCGATCTTGCCGGTGCGCGTGATCTCCTTGATGCCGTATGCGCGGAACAGGTCCTCCATGCCCTTGAGCTTCGACTCGTCGCCCGTGGCCTCGATGGTGAGGCTTGAGCGGCCGACATCGACGATCTTGGCGCGGAACACGTTGGCGATCTCGATGATCTCGTTGCGGCGGTCGGGCGCGGCGTTGACCTTGAACAGCACCAGCTCGCGCTCGATGGCGGAGGTATCGGTGAGGTCGGTGATCTTGAACACGCTCACCAGCTTGTTGAGCTGCTTGGTGAGCTGCTCGTACGCCAGCTCGTCGGCCTTCACGATGATGGTGATGCGCGACATGGTGGGATCTTCGGTGGGACCGACCGACAGCGAATCGATGTTGAAACCGCGGCGGGAGACCATGCCCGTGACGCGCGAGAGCACGCCGGGCTTGTTCTCAACCAAAACGGACAGGATGTGCTTCATCGGGACTCCCCTTCCACGTCCGCGTCCTCGGGCTGCTCGCCCTCGCGCGGTCCTTTGTCTTCGGGATCGCTTTCCCATCGGCCGCCGAACTGAGCATCGATCTTAGCGCAGGGGCTTTTCTCCGGCTCGGGCGCAGGCGCCGGCTGGCCGGGCACGTCGGTGCGCACGGCGCCGACGGCTACGTCGATGGCGCCGAGCACGTCGGACATCGCCGCGCCGGGGGCCACCATCGGGAACACGTTCTGGTCGTCGGGGATGGCCACGTCGAGCAGGAAGGGGCCCTCGCAGGCGAGCATCTCGTCAAGCGCGGCATCGACCTCCTCGGGGGCGGTGATGCGGCGGGACTTCCAGCTGTAGGCATCGGCCAGCTTGCAGAAGTCGGGGTTGGCCGACAGCTCCGTGAAGCTGTAGCGCTCGTTGTAGAACAGCTTCTGCCACTGATGCACCATGCCAAGGGCGCGGTTGTCCAGGATGAGCACCTTCACCGGCACGCCGTTGATGGCGGCCGTGGCCATCTCCTGGGAGTTCATCTGGAACGATCCGTCGCCAGCGACGCAGACCACCTGGTCGTCCGGGCAACCGAAGGCAGCGCCGATGGCCGCCGGGAAGCCGAAACCCATGGTGCCCAAACCGCCGGAGGAGATGAACGTGCGCGGCTTCTCGCGGTCGATGAACTGCGCAGCCCACATCTGATGCTGGCCGACCTCGGTCACCACGATGGAATGCTCGGGGTCGAGCTTGCGCGAGAGCTTCTGCATGACCGTCTCAGGCACGATGCGACCGGGGTCTTCCACCAGGTCGGAGTGGTAGAACGGGAACCGACGGCGCCACTCGGCGATCTGCTCGAGCCAGGGGCCCGTGATGGGCTTGGCGCCGGCCTTGGCAACCGCCTCGTTGATGCCGGCGAGCACGCCGCGAAGGTCGCCGACGATGGGGATCTGCACCTTGCGGATCTTGCCGATCTCCGCCGGGTCGATGTCGATGTGGATGACGTCGGCATGCGGAGCGAACTCGGAGAGCTTGCCCGTCACGCGATCGGAGAAGCGCGCACCGCAGGCGATGATGAGGTCGGACTCGGTCATGGCGAGGTTGGCGTACTTCGAGCCGTGCATGCCCACGGGGCCGATGTTGAGCGGGTTGGAAGCAGGGAACGCTCCCTTGCCCATAAGCGTGGTGACCACGGGCAGCTGCAGCGCGTTGGCCAGCTCGACCAGCTCATCGGCGGCACCGGAGCTGATCACGCCGCCGCCAACGTAGAGCACGGGGCGCTCGGCGCGCTGGATGCGCTGGACCGCCGCGCGGATCTGCTTGGCATTGCCGCGATAGGTGGGGCGATACGAGGGCAGGTTGACCTTATCGGGATAGTTGAACACCATCTTCTCCGACAGGATATCGGAGGGGATGTCGATCAGCACCGGGCCGGGACGGCCGGATGCGGCGATATGGAACGCCTCGCGGAAGGTGGACGTCAGCTCATCGGTGGACTGCAGCAGGAAGGAGTGCTTGACCACGGGCATGGTGATCCCGACGATGTCGGACTCCTGGAAGCTGTCGGTGCCGATGACGCCGCGCGGCACCTGGCCGGTGATGACCACGAGCGGCACGCTGTCCATATAGGCGGTTGCGATGCCGGTAACGGTGTTGGTGGCGCCGGGGCCGGAGGTGACGATGACGACGCCGACGTTGCCCGTGGCGCGCGCATAGCCGTCGGCCTCGTGCACCGCACCCTGCTCATGACGGGAGAGCACATGATGCAGCTGCTTGCTGTCGTAGAGCGCATCGTAGATCTTGATGGCCTGGCCGCCCGGGTAGCCGAAGACCAGGTCGACGCCCTCGGCCTCAAGCGAGGCCACCACGGCCTGCGCGCCGATCATCTCTTCGCCCTGTTTGGGGTTTTTGCTGCCCAGGCCGCGGGGCTGGCCTGCGGTGGACGCGTGCTTATCTTGCTTGCGTTCGCTCATGACACATACGCTCCCTTGTCTGCGGAGGAAACCAACTTGGCGTACTTGGCCAGCACGCCATGGTTGTGCTTCGGGGCCGGCGCGACGAAGGCCGCACGGCGGGCCGCCATCTCGTCATCGTCGACGTGCAGCGTGATGGCGCCGCCCTCGATGTCGACGGTGATCTGATCGCCGTCCTGGATCAGCGCGATCGGGCCGCCGGCAGCGGCCTCGGGGCTGATATGACCCACGCACGGGCCCTTGGAGGCGCCGGAGAAGCGGCCGTCGGTGAGCAGGGCAACCGACTTGGAAAGGCCCATGCCCACGATGGCGCTGGTGGGCGTGAGCATCTCGCGCATGCCCGGGCCGCCGGCGGGGCCTTCATAGCGGATGACCACCACGTCGCCGGGGTTGATCTTGCCGGCGAAGATGGCCTCGCAGGCCTGCTCCTCGGAGTCGAAGCAGCGCGCCGGGCCCGTGTGCGTGAGCATGGACGGATCGACCGCCGACTTCTTCACGATGCCGCCGTTGGGGGCCACGTTGCCGTGGAGCACGCGCAGGGCACCCACCTTGGAGAAGGGGTTGTCGTGCGTGCGGCACACCTCGCCGTCGGCGGGCTTGGTGCAGTTGGCCAGGTACTCGTCCATGGTGCCCATGACCGTGAGCGCGCTGCGGTCGAGCAGGCCGGCCTCGCCCAGCTCATGCATGACCACCGGCACGCCGCCGACAGCGTACAGGTCGATGAGCGGGCGCGGGCCGGAAGGCTGCAGCTTCACCAGGTGCGGGGTGCGCGCGCTCGCCGCATCCCAATCGTCCATGGTGATGGGATGGCCCGCCTCCTGCGCGATGGCGGTGAGGTGCAGCACCGTGTTCGTGGAACCGCCGAAGGCCATATCGCACTCCATGGCGTTATGGATGGCGGCCTCGGTGATGATGTCCTTGATGCAGATGCCCTTCTCAAGAAGCTCCATGACCTTCATGCCGGCGTGCTTGGCAAGACGCAGGCGCTCGGAGTACACGGCGGGGATGGTGCCGTTGCCGGGAAGCGCGATACCCAGGGCCTCGCACAGGCAGTTCATGGAGTTGGCAGTGAACATGCCGGAGCAGGATCCGCAGGTGGGGCACGCGGTGTCCTCGAAGTACTTGAGCTCCTCTTCGGTCATGGTGCCGGCGGCAACCTGGCCGGCGCCGTCGAAGAGCGTGTTCAGGTCGGTGGTGGCGCCCTGCGTGCAACCGGGCTGATGGCCGGGGAGCATAGGACCGCCGGAGACGAACACCGTGGGGATGTTCACGCGCAACGCGCCGAGCAGCATGCCGGGGACGATCTTGTCGCAGTTGGGGATGCACACGGCCGCGTCGAAGGCGTGGCCCTGGACGGCGCACTCGAAGCTGTCGGCGATGGCTTCGCGCGACACGAGCGAGTAGTGCATGCCGTCGTGGTTCATGGCGATGCCGTCGCACACGCCGATGGTGGAGATCTCGAAGGGCACGCCGCCAGCCATGTAGATGCCGGCCTTCACGGCTTCGCAGATCTTATCGAGGTTGTTGTGACCGGGGATGATGTCGTTGCGGGAGTTGAACACCGCGACAAGCGGGCGCTTCAGCTCCTCGTCGGTCAGGCCGTCTGCCTTGAGCAGGCTGCGGTGAGGGGCGCGCGGAATGCCGCATCTGACGGCGTCGCTGCGAAGTTGCATGCCGATCCTTCTTCCTTCTTCTGCCCTTGTGGGGCACAAAAAAATCCTGCTGCAAGCAACCTGCACCAGGACCTCAAAAGAGAAGGCATACGCATGAACGCATATGCGACGCATAACGGAGTCACCGGTTCAGATTACTTGCACCGGCCTTGCGCGAATGTTCCTCGCCTGGGGCCGAGCGTTCATCGGAACTGCTCGGAGGGGTTTTCGAGCCCGCCCAACACCGGCTCGCAGCAACCGCCGGCTTGCTTGAAGATGGGTTCGTCTCTACTATCCTCGTCAAAGCATTTCGTTTATGAACTTGTGGGCGTTAGTATAGCGCCGACCCTGAGGATGGCAACCGTTTCCCATCAATTTTTTTTCAAAATGCGGACGAAGCGTCGAAATTGACCGGATTGCGGCACGTCGAACGTGCGAAGATGCAGGTAACAGGGACGGACTCGCCGCCCAAGCCGAAAGCCGCACAAGGAGGCCTCGCATGAACAGCCATGAGAACCTGGTACCCGCCGAAGGGTATCGCCACGTGAAAATGCATCCCGAGGCGCGAGTCGCGCTGAACGCCACCGTTATCGGCGACGTCGAGTTGGCGCGCGACGCCACCGTGTTACCCGAGGCCGCGATCCGAGCCGATTACGGCGAACGGATCGTCATCGGCGAGGGCAGCGACGTACAGGAAGGATGCAGCCTGCACGTCGACGCGGGTTTCCCGCTGACGGTAGGCCGCAATGTGATCATCGGCCACAACGCCACCGTGCACGGGTGCACCGTCGAGGACGGCGTGCTCATCGGCATGGGGGCCATCGTGATGAACGGCGCGCACGTGGGCAAGGAGGCGCTCATCGGCGCCGGCGCGCTGGTGCCCGAAGGCCGCGAGGTGCCGCCCCGGGCCGTCATGGTGGGCGTTCCCGCCAAGCAGATCCGCACGCTCACCGACGAGGAGGTTGCCCAGAACGCCGCCGATGCAGCCCTGTACGTGGAAATCGGAAAGCAGATGGAGCGCGACGGCATCGCGGCCGCCGGAGCGAACATGCCGCGAAACATCCCCGCCATCGGCATCGAGTAAGCAGCCCGACACCCTAGCAGCATGCGTGCGGGCGAACGGAGGCGCAAAGGCGTGCTCTGGTTGCGAACGCACCTCCGTACCCCATTCACCTAGGGGTCGAATAATCCGTCCCCCGTTCACCCATCCCCCGTTCGAACGCAATACGGCCTCGTTTCCCACTCCGGGAAACGAGGCCGTTTCGTTCGGTGTTTTCATGCGATTTGCGGCGCTTCAAGCTGTTCCACAGAATGCGGTTACCGGTTTACACCGGCTTGACGCCGGTGAGCACGCGCGGCCTGCCGGCCAGGTCGTCGGCGATGCGCACCTGATGGAAACCCGCTTGCCGCGCCAGCTCCGCCGCAGCATCAAGGCAGGTCTCGTGCAGCTCGAAGGCGAAACCGCCCCCGGGGCGAAGCGCCGCCGCCGTCCAAGGCAGTAGACGGCGAAGGATATCGTTGCCGTCGGCGCCGCCGTCCAAGGCGAGCGCGGGCTCGAAATCGGTCACTTCCCGAGGTATCTCGGCAAGCACCGCCGTGGGAACGTAGGGCGGGTTGGAAACCACTAAATCGAGCCGGCCCATTGCAGCGGCGGGCACCGGCGAGCCCAAATCTCCCCGCTCGATGCGGACGCGGCCGGAAAGCCCCAACTCGGCGGCGTTGTCCTTGGCAAGCGCCACCGCCTCGGGCGCTATGTCGGTTGCGATGACGCGCGTATCGGGACGTTCGTAGGCAACCGAGCACGCGATGCACCCGCTTCCCGTGCAGATATCGGCGACCAGCAAGGGTCGGGGCTTTGCGACCGCGGAACCATCGGGGCGATCGCAGCCATCGCCGTCATCATGATCTTGCTGAGCATCCAAGTAAGCGCTAATAGCCTGATGGGAGCGCTTCAATGTCTCCGACGCGTCGTCCGAGCCGTCCTGCGCAGCCTCGGCCGCAGCTGCCTTGGCCGCGATGAGCGCATCCCCTTCCCAAGCGTCGATGGTGCTGTCAAGTGCAACGCGCCGGTGCGCCGCGGGCAGAAGCGAGAGCGCCTCGCTGACGAGCACCTCGGTTTCGGGTCGCGGGATGAGCACGCCTGGGCGCACCTTCACCTGAATGTGCCGGAAAGCCGCATACCCGGTGATGTACTGCAACGGTTCGCCCTTGCCGCGACGCGTGACGTAGCCGCGCAGGATATCGCGCTCCTCAAGCGACAAGGGGCGATCGAAGCTGACGTAAAGCTGGATGCGGGACATGTCGCACGCCTCCGACAGCAGCCACTCGGCCGAAAGGCGCGGATTCTCGTCGCCTTTGCGCTCAAGATAACCGACCGTCCAATCGAGCGCGGCCTTGATCGTCCACATATCGCCCATGTTCCGTTTCCTTCGCCTTCCATCGAGCCCACGCCCGCTCCCCCGCAAACAAACGCCTGCGACGCGGAGCCGTATCCGCAAAGCCGGCAATCAAACCGACCAGCGCAAAACAACGCCGAAGGCGCGGCACCGTTGCTGCGGTGGCGCGCCTTCGGCGATCGACGCATCGCGGCACGGTTCATCCGCGCCGCGATGCGATTACCCCTGATGGGATTTCTGACCTACACGGCCTCTTCGAGCTTCTGAGCGCGATCGGCGGCCTGAAGCGCGGCGATGACGTCGTCAAGGCCGTCGCCCTGCAGCACGCTGGTGTAGGTGGAGTTGAAGCCGATGCGGTGATCGGTCACGCGGTCCTGCGGGCCGTTGTAGGTGCGGATCTTCTCCGAACGGTCGCCCGAGCCGATCTGAGCCAGGCGCTTGGCGCCTTCAGCGGCCTGCTGCTCGGCGAGCATCTTCTCGTACAGGCGGGCGCGCAGAACGGCCATTGCGGCGATCTTGTTCTGCAGCTGGGACTTCTGGTCCTGGGACTGCACGACCAAACCCGACGGAAGGTGCGTGATGCGCACGGCGGAGTCAGTGGTGTTGACGCACTGGCCGCCCGGGCCACCGGCGCGGTACACATCGATGCGCAGGTCGTTCTCGTTGATGTCGACCTCGACCTCGTCAGCCTCAGGCAGCACCGCCACCGTTGCGGTGGAGGTGTGGATGCGGCCCTGGGACTCGGTCTTGGGAACGCGCTGCACGCGGTGGACGCCGGACTCGAACTTCATGACCGAGTACACCTTGTCGCCCTTGACCTTGAACTGGACCTCCTTGTAACCGCCCGCATCGGAGGGGCTGACGTCCATGAGCTCGATCTTCCACTTGCGCGAGGAGCAGAAGCGCTCGTACATCTTGAACAGGTCGCCCGCGAAGATGGCGGCCTCATCGCCGCCGGCCGCGGCGCGGATCTCCACGATGATGTCCTTCTCGTCGGCCGGATCGGAGGGGATGAGCAGGAACTTGATGTCCTCTTCCAAGCTGGGAAGCTTGGCCTCTGCGGCGGAGATAGTCTCCTGCGCGAACTCCTTCATGTCGGGGTCGCCGAGCATCTCCTTGGCCTCGTCGATGTCGGTGCAGGCCTGCAGGTACTCGCGGGACTTCTCCACCAGCTCGCCCTGGTCGGAGTATTCCTTTGCCAGCTTGTTGTATTCCTTCTGATCGGCAAGCACGGCAGGGTCGCTCATCTTGGCCTGCAGCTCCTCGTAAGCCTTGATGATCTTCTCCAGCTTGTCGCGCATTTCGCTATCTTGCATGGTCGGTGCATCCTTCGTCATATGTTGCCGGTGGCCGCGGACGGACCCGCGGCATGGGCCCTGCAGACGCGATAAGCGTGGCAGGGCCGTTGTCGAACCGTAAAATCTTATCAGATTGCGACATGGTTTGCAGCCTGCTCCGCACAGACTGCACCATCGGACACCGCCGTGACCACTTGGCGAAGGGCTTTCGCCCGCACATCGCCCGCCGCGAACACGCCTGGGATGGGGGTTTCCCCTGTTTCGGAGGCCGCGATGTAGCCGCCCGCGTCAAGGGGCAAGGCGCCTGCGAGGAACTCGGTGTTGGGCTGCGTGCCCACCGCCACGAACACGCCGTCGACGGGCACGGTTTCCAAGGCGCCGTCGCTTAGATGCTCGACCTGCGCGGAAACCAGCTTGCCCTCCTCGCCGTGCAAGGCGCGCACCTCGGTGCTCCACATGAAGGAGACGTTTTCAAGTTTCGCCAGCTGGTCGTGATAAACGGGCGTTGCGCGCAGCTTGTCGCGGCGATGCACGAGGATGACGCGCTCGGCCAGCCGCGAAAGGTAGATGGCATCGGCCGCGGCGGTGTTCCCGCCGCCGACCACCATGACGGTCTTCCCGCGGAAGAAGCTGCCGTCGCAGGTGGCGCAATACGAAACGCCGCGCCCCGTAAGCTGCGCCTCGCCGGGCACGCCGAGCTTGCGCGGACGGGCTCCCGTGGCCACGATGACGCTTCGGGCGCCGTAGGACCCGTATGGCGTACGCAGCTGCTTCACCGGCAACGCCAGGTCGAGCGAGGAGACCCCCTCGTTGATAATCTGCACGCCGAAGCGTTCGGCCTGCTCCTTCATGGACCATGCAAGCTCAAAGCCGCCGGCTCCTTCCGAAAACCCCGGGTAGTTCTCGATGCGCTCGGTTTGCGTGAGCTGCCCGCCGGGCGAGAGTTGCTCGAACACCGCGGTGCGCAAGCCCGCGCGCGCGGCGTACAAGCCCGCGGTCAAACCCGCCGGGCCTGCGCCGATGACGGCGACGTCGAAGGTTTCGCCGCCGTTCGCCTCTGACGCGACCGCGCCGCCGGACGCAGCAGAATCGCCAGGTGCGACCGGGATGCCAGGTGCGACCAGGGCATCAGTCGCAACCGAGGCGCCGGACGCAATCGGCAGTCCGGATCCACCCTGCATGTCGATCGATTTGCTGTTCATAGGTATCCCCCATATCCGCGGCCCGAAGCCGCGTTCGCTGTATGTCTTGCGCTCAGTATAGGGGCTCAAGCGGCCTTCCACGATACTGTTACTATGTCGGTACCATTTCTACAGACCGACAGCGGTACCGCGCGATGGCGAAATCGCGCTGCGGCGGTTGCTGCGGAAACCCCGGCGCGCCAGGTCCTTCCCTTCCCTACTCCTTCTGCGCCTTATGGCGGCGATACAGCAGGGTGCCGGCGATGATGCACAGCAGCATCTGCAGCACCGTGGGCGAGAACCAGATGCCGTCCACCTGGAACAGCAGGCCCATGATGAACACCACGACGCACACGATGATGGACTCGGCGATGACAAGCGTGTTCGAAGAACGCGAATCGTCGACCGCGTAAAAATACGAGGTGGTGGTATGCGTGAAGCCATAAAAGATGTAGCAGATGGAGAACACCGGCAGCGCATACGCGATGACCGGCTTCACGATATCCGAGGCGCCGAACAGCAGCGGGATGGCGTTGCGCACCGCGAACATGATGCCAAGGCCCACGAAGCCGAACGCGATGGCCACCAGATAGTTGGTGTTGCGCAGCCTTCGCACCGCGTCGGCATCGCCGGCGCCGCGATAGACGCTGATGAGCGGCTGGCTGCCGTCGCCGACGCTTTGGATCATGATCTGCACGAAGAAGGCCACATAGGCGATGACGGCATACGCAGCCAGCGCCGTCTCGCCGCCATAGCAGGACAGCGAGATATTGTTGACGACCGTTGACACCTCGGGGAGCAGCGTCAAACCGAACGGCGCAGCGCCGAGCTTGAGGATGTGCGCGCAAATGGAGCCGTCAGGTAGAAGATCGCGCAGCGGGACGCGGTTATCCCGGTGCAGGAAGAACCCGAGCACGAACAGGAAGGCGACCGCTTGGGAAACCACCGTCGCCTCGGCGGCGCCGGCCGTTCCGCGGCCCCACACCATGACGAACAGGTAATCGAGCACCACGTTCACCAAACCCGCGAAGATCTGCACGCACATGGCGAATGCCACCATGCCCTTGTTGCGGATCAGCGGCGTGCAGCCCGTGACCAGCACCTGGAACGGCGCGCCGAGGGCGATGACCTTCAGGTAGCAGACCGCCTGCGAAAGCGTTTCGCCTTGGCCTCCCAGCACCCGGCACAGCTGCTCGGCGAACAGGGAATACAGCGCCAAGATGGGGATCGAGGCCACCACGAGCATGAACAAGGTGACGCCGACGATGCGCTGCGAGCGCTCCGCCTCGCCCTTGCCGCGGGCGATGGAGCTGATCACGCCGCCGCCCATGCCAAGGCCCGTTCCCGCCGCCAGGATAAGGCACACGAGCGGGTATGCCACGTTGACGCCCGCAAGCCCGGCGTCGCCGACGGCATGGCCGACGAAGACGCCGTCGATGACGCCGTAGATGCCCGCCATCGTGAACGTGAGCATGGTGGGCAGGATGTACTTCAGGTACTCGGGGACCATCGAGCGCGTGATCACGCGTTTCCTCCTGTCTTGGGACCCAGAACCGGTGAACCGGGAAAGGGCCGGGGTGCCTGGCGACAAGCACTGCCGTGCGAGCCCCCGCACGAAGGGCATAACGCGCACGGCAGGTCTTCGCCGCTATCGTAAACGAAGGCGCCGTCCCATTCGGGGCGACGCCTTTCGCTTGATTTCCGGCGGAGATGATATCACAGGGTTATGGAGACCCTTTGGGCACGAGACTTGTTAGCGCCGGTTTGCTCTTTCATCGGTTCGGGCTGGAGGTAGCGCGATCGGAGCATTCGCGGCATGCCTGCAAGCAACACCTCCGAGCAAGGGCCTTACATACCGAGCAGGCCCATGATGGCGGGCTTGGGCTGCACGCCCACGGCCTGGTTCACCAGCTTGCCGCCCTTGAACACCGCAAGCGTGGGCACGCTCATGACGCCGAAGCGCTGCGCCAGATCGGGACTGGCGTCGATGTCGACCTTGACCACCTTGGCGCGGCCGGCAACCTCTGCGGCAACCTGGTCGAGCGTGGGGGCGAGCATCTTGCATGGCCCGCACCACGTTGCGAAGAAATCTACGAGCACGGGAACGTCGGCGCCTTCCACTTCGGCGGCGAACTGGGCAGAAGAGATGATCTGGGACATGATGACCTCCTTGGTCGCTCCGGGGCCGGCGGACCAACCGGTCTGCCGGCCCACCTGTTTCATGGCCCCATTGTAGCCATCGCAGCCGCCAAAGGAAGGGCTTCGACGCCTTCGTCACATATTTGTTACTGTTTTAGTACCATTGCGATAGAAGGCGTTACGAAACGGTGACGCTGTGAAGGTATGGGAAGGTGCGCGGGCACTCGGGCTATACTTGAAGCAGAACACGAGAAAGGCCGCACCCATGAACGAAACGCTCCCCTCCGAACAACATAACGCCGCCGAACGCGCCATCCCGCCACACCCCGAGCACGCAGCCGAAGCCGAGGACGCGAAGCAGGGAAACCCGCTCTTTTCCGAAGAGCGCCGCGCACCGGAATGCGCCAGCTCTGAAAAGCCTGAGAGCGCATCCGACGCCGAGAGCGCACGCCAAGCGAACCCGGCCTCTTCCCCTTTCGCCTCGAAACCTGCTTGGGAAGGAAAGGAAGCCGTGCCCGTGAACCTGGTGCTCGAAGGCGGAGCCATGCGCGGGCAGTTCACCGCCGGCGTGCTCGATTACTTCTTGGAGCACGGCCTGTTCTGCGATCAGGTGATCGGCGTGTCGGCCGGCGCGCTGAACGGATACTGCTATGTATCGGGCGAAATCGGGCGAACGTGCTTCATTAATATGAAGTACTGCAACGACCCGCGCTACCTTTCCATGAAAAGCTTCGTGCATACCGGTAACGCCTGCGGAAGGGAGTTCGCCTTCCACGAGGTGCCGGAAAAGCTCGATCCTTTCGACTTCCAGGCGTTCAAAAACAGCCCCATCACGCTGACGGCCGTATCGAGCGACCTTGAGCTCGGCGAGGCCGACTACCATGCCGTGCGCGACCTTGGCCGCAATGCCGACCTTCCCTATTTGATCGCATCGTCGTCGATGCCCCTGGTCAGCCAGATCGTCGAGGTGGACGGCAAGAAGCTGCTCGACGGCGGCACCTGCGACAGCGTCCCGATCACGTACAGCCTGCTGACGGGGCGTAAAAAGCACATCGTGGTGCTCACGCAGGACGCAACCTACGAGAAGGGCGCCAACAAGCTGATGCCGGTGCTCTCGCAGATGTACGCCGACTTCCCGCACTATCTTGAGCGCCTGCGCTATCGCCACGTCGAGTACAACCGCACCTACCGCCAAGTTGCGCGCATGCACGAGGCGGGCGAGGTGTTCGCCATACAGCCTCAGCGCCCCGTTGAGGTGCACAGCATGGAACACGACCAGGACAAGCTGCTTGACCTGTACGCGCAAGGATACGCCGAGGCGGCGCGCACCTGGGACGATCTGCAGGAATATCTGGCGAAATAACCGCCTGACGCCTCTCACCCCTCCGAAGGAAGCAACATGCCAACCGATTTCATCTCGCTTTTCACTGCATGCCTGATCGCCGCATGCGCGCCCATCATCGCGCGCATCATCCCGCGCGGGCTGGTCCCGGAGACCGTCATCTTGCTGTTGGCGGGCGCCCTGCTCGGCCCGCATATGGCCGGCCTGATCGAGCTGACCGACTCCATGAACATGATCTCCGAGCTTGGCTTGGCGTTTCTGTTCCTGCTGGCAGGCTACGAGATCGACCCCAGGAGCCTATCGGGATCGCAAGGCAAGAAGGGCCTTGCCACCTGGGCCGTTTCTATGGTGCTTGCGTGTACGGCGGTGTACTTCTCCTCTAGCTTCTCCCTGAGCCACATCGATGGGCTTGCTGTTGCCATCGCTCTGACCACTACGGCGCTCGGAACGCTCATGCCCATCCTGAAGGAACGCAAGCTGGAAGGCACGCAGGTAGGCAACGGTATCCTGGCGTTCGGCACCTGGGGCGAGCTGTGCCCCGTGCTCGCCATGGCGCTGCTGCTTTCCGCCCGTAAAACCTGGCAGACCCTGCTGATTCTGGCGTTGTTCGGCGTGTTATGCGTGGTGATGGCCGTGGTGCCGTCGAAGGCGCGCAAAGCGGGCCACGGCGTGTACGGCTTTTTGCATCGTAGGCGCAACTCGACCTCGCAGACGTTCGTCCGCGTGACGGTGGTGCTGCTCATCGGACTGGTCACCGTTTCAGCGGTATTCGACTTGGACATCGTGCTCGGCGCGTTCGCCGCCGGCTTCGTGCTGCGCTACATCATCCCCGAAGGCGACCATGAGTTGGAATCGAAGCTCGATGCCATCGGCTACGGCTTCCTCACGCCCGTCTTCTTCGTGGTGTCCGGCGCAAAGATCGACCTGGCGGGCGTGGGCGCGCAACCGGGCCTTTTGATCACGTTCATCTGTGCGCTGCTGCTCGTGCGCGCCGTGCCCATCGTGGTCGCGCTGTCTCTGGGCCGCGACGCCAAGGCGCTGTCCATGCACAACCGCATCACCGTGGCGCTGTACTGCACCACGGCGCTTCCCATCATCGTCGCCGTGACCAGCCTGGCCGTGAAATCCGGCGCCATGGCCCAGGACACCGCCGGCGTGCTGGTGGCGGCAGGCGCCATCACCGTGTTCCTCATGCCGCTTCTGGCATCGCTCACCTACCGCGTGGTGGACGCGAAACCGATCGAAGCCGTGCAGGAAATCGTGGAGAATCCCCAGGATATCCGGTCCATCCTGCACGAGCACTTGGAGCTGGAGCGCATGATGGCACGTCAAGAGATAGCTGCGCGCATGGCGGCGAAGGCGCGCCGGGACGCCGGCGAAGAGGCGGCTTGGGAAGATGTCGCCTTCGCGCTGCAGCGCCAAAGCCAGCGCAAGCGAGCCATGGACGAGATGCTCGATTTCGCCCGACGCGAGTATGCCGCGCATGAGGATGACCTGAAGGAGCTCGGCGAGAAGGCGAATATAACGCGCCAGGCTGCCGCCGAACGCACTGCGAAAGCCGCGAAAGCGTTCGCGCAGCACCTCAAGGATGGCGACTGGGAGGAAGAGCGCCGCATCGCCGAGCGCGCCGTGCGCGAGTACCGCCGCCACATGCACGAGCTGGGCAAGCGCATAGACGATTGCCATCTAGACGACGGCAAGTAACGACCGCGGCGCCTGCGGCGGTGTCGCCTGCGGCGGTGTCGCCTGCGGCGGTGTCGCCTGCGGCGGCCCTGGCCCCCGCTGCCGTCCCCAAACCGTCCGACCAAATCGTAAGGCCGCAAACCGATCCGAGCGGCCTGGACCATGCAGCAAAACGCCTCCCGCATCCCTGGCGGTCGCGATGCCGGGGATGCGGGAGGCGTTCGTGGTTCGGCGCCCTAAGCGCCGCTAGGCGTTCGCCAAGCTATTCCGGGAAGAACACCTGATCGATTCGCTGCTGTTCGGCTTGCGGACATTTCTCGATAAGACTGCCCACCACCATGAGCACGCCCGCCACGACGATGCCGATGACGATCTGGTGCAGGCCCATCACTTTGAAGCCCACCGCCATGCAAGCGCAGTACGCCACCGTGCCGCCGACCATGGACAGCAAGGCGCCCAACTTGCCGGCGCACTTCCAGAACAGGCCGCACACCATCACCCAGAAAAACGCCGTCTCCAAGCCACCAAAGGCGAACATGTTGATCTTCCAGATGACGTCGGGCGGCACCACGGCCAGGGCGAACACGATGGCGCCGACGCACAGCGTGACCGCCTGAGAGCCGCGGGAGATGCCGCGCTCGGAAGGCTGCACGCCGCGAGCCTCGCAGCTGTGCAGGTACACGTCCTTGATGATGGCCGAGGACGAAGCGATCAGCAGCGACGACACCGTTGAGATAGAAGCCGCGATAGGGCCGATGATAGCCACGCCCGCCGCCCAAGACGGCAGCGTCTGCGCGATGGCGCGCGGGATGATGTTGTCCACGCTTGATCCGTAATCTGCCAGACTGCCGGTCAAAACGCCCGCCGAGAGCACACCCAAGGCCGTGACGCCGATCATCATAAGGCCGATGATCACGGTGCCGGTGATCATGGCGCCGTGAAGGGCCTTCGTGTCCTTGAAGCCCATGCAGCGCACCATGGATTGCGGCAGGACGAAGGTGAACACGCCCACGAGCAGCCACTGCGTGAAGTACAGCGTGGCCGGCATGCTACCGCCGCTGAAGGGCTCGAGCATGGCGGGATGGTTCGCCTTGATGGTGTCCATGATGTTGCCATACCCGCCGCCTGCGGTCAGGATGCCGGCAGCCAGCACGGCGATGCCCACGAGCATGATGATGCCGCACAGCGCATCGGTGAACGCCACGCCGCGAAAACCGCCGATGGTGGTGAACAGGATGACCGCCGCGCCGAACAGCACGAGGCCCACCATGTACGAATAACCGGTAACAGCCTCGAAAAGCTTCGCGCCGCCCACGAACTGGGCGACCATGGTGGCGGCGAAGAACAGCACCACGATGACGGCGCTGATGTTGGCAAGGGCGTTGGAGTTGTAGCGTGCGCGCACGACGTCGATGACGGTGACTGCGTCGAGCTTGCGCGCCACAAGCGCCAGCTTCTTGCCCACGATGCCGTAGAGCAGCACGAGCGCCGTGACCTGCACGACGGCCATGTACACCCAGCCCCAGCCGACGAGCCACGCCTGCCCGGGGCCGCCCACGAAGCTGCTGACCGAGCCGTACGTGGCGATGGTGGTCATGGCCAGCACGAAGCCGCCGAGCGTGCGGTTGCCGATGAAGTATTCCTTGACGAAGCCGCCTTCGCCAGCGCTGCGCCGTCGCGCGACGAAGCTGATGCCGAGCGCCACGGCCAGGAACAGGACGAGCGGGATAAGCGCCACGAAGTTATCCATTGCTACTCACCGTCCTTAGCCGCATCGTCGAAATTGCCGCCAGCCGCATCACGTTCGGCTACGATTCCATTGTATGCAACGGTATCAGCGCCACGAGCTCCACCAGATGCATCGGCGCTGCCGGCAGGGCAGCTACCCGCCACCTCATCAAGATCGAAGTCGGCGAACACACGGCGGCTGAGCACCACCGCGGCCACGACCGCCGCGATCCACGGCGCCACGCAACCGCCAATGACCCACAACGGCGTATGGAACACCCAGATATCGGTGCCCGCCAGGCCGAAACCGCCCACAAGCCACACGACGATGATGCACACAAGCGCCGCCACCGTGGCGCGCGCCTCCTTGTTCGCCTGCCGCATAGCCTGGGCATACGTGCGAATATCGCTTTGGGACACTGCCCTTCCCCTTCCCGCGAAGTTACTTTGCGAAATGATGCTACCACGCTTGCCGCGATGCCAGGTTTCGAAGCCCTATTCCGGTCCGCGAATGCGCAAACCCGCAAGACGGCGGGCAGGACCATCGCAGCCCAGAACCAACGCACAGGCTCACGCAAGAAGACTCGGAACGCACTCGGACGGTTTGGACACTTAACGCTACGTCCCCAAACCGTCCTTGAAACAGTGCGGCGGCCCAAGCGCATCAGTTATCGCAGATAGCTGCCCGTTAGATCACCGGCGGGCGGAACTCCTGCTTGCCGCGGGCGCGTTCGCGGGCGTTGCGGTTGCGCAGGTTCTCTACGCAGCCCTGCATGCCGTGCGGGATGTAATCGAGTTGCTCGAGGTTGACGGGCAAATAGCTGACAAGCGACAGCGGCGCCGTTTGCTCCACGTGCTCGGGCGCGGGTCCGGGGCATGCCGCAATGCCGAACACGCAGGCGCCCTGCTCGGTGAGCTTGCGCTCGTAGGCGCTCCAAGGCTCGTCGGGGAGCTCGGCGCGGACGTCATCACTTCGCCACGTGATTTCGTAGCCTGCAAGCTCAAGCTGCGTGAGGGAAAAATCGCACAGCGGCTGGCTGTCGGTGCGCAAGCGGATGCCCGCGCCCCGTCCGAGCAGCGGCCGATACCCCATCAAACGATCCAAATACGTCAGACGCAGATGCGCCTTCTTCTTTTTCGGGAACGGCGTGGGGAAGTTCATGAGCAGCGCCGAAAGCTCTCCGACGGCGAACACGGTCGACAGGTCGATCTCGGCGGGCGCGCCCGAACGGGCTCCCTTACGAGCGGATGCACGGGAAGCATGTGCCTGCTCGGGACATTTGACGGGCGTCAACGAAGCGTCCGGCGAATCACCGCACGCACCGGTTGCGGTGCTGCATGGACGATCGGCAAGCTCGAGCGCCTTGCTTTTTGAAGGGTTGCCGGAATCGCCGCAGGAAACGGCGCCCCCGCCGGCAATCCCCGCTTCGACCTCATCGCCAAACGACGGCACGCCATCCATCAGGAACACCGCGTTGTCCACGCCTGCCGCAGCTGCCGCCTCGGCAGCGCGAAGCGTGCATACCGCATCCACGTCGAAGCCGACGAACAGCACGTCAGGCCGCAGCTTCGCGCACGCCACGGTGTACTCGCCCTTGCCGCAGCCCAAATCCAGCACCACATGCGAGAACGCCTTTTCGCGAACCGCCCCGCCAGGGGCCCACGCAGCCCAGCGTCCGGCCCATGCGGCGCCATCGCAGCAAATCCAATCGCTGCACTCCCGAAAGCGATTCGCAAACGAGAACCCTTTATGCAATCTGGAAGCAGCCGAGCGCATGCCTTCCCCTTTCGTGCGCGAAACGGCTTCCGCGCCATATACCTGAACAGCCCCGCAAAGCAAACCTTGCGGGGCTGCGATCTAACATGCTGGGCAGACGGTGCTGCCGCTATGACGCATTACGCACGGGTGCGAATCTCCTCGCACACCTTCGCGATGAAGTCGGCCGTCTCGAACGGATGCGTCTCGTTGGAGCGGTCGCGCACGGCGATGTTGCCCTCCTCGGCCTCCTTCTCGCCGACGACGATCATATAGGGCACGCGGTCAATGCTGCGAGCCTCGCGAATCTTGTAGCCGATCTTCGCGTCGCGATCGTCCACTGCCACGCGGATGCCCGCTTCCTCAAGCTGCGCCGCAACCTGATGCGCGTAATCGCGGGACTTCTCGGACACGCACAGCACTTTGACCTGTGTGGGGGCAAGCCACACGGGGAACTTACCCGCATAGTGCTCGATGAGGATGCCGATGAAGCGCTCGACGGAGCCGAAGCACACGCGATGCAGCATGATGGGACGCTTCTTCGAGCCGTCGTGGTCCACGAACTCCAGGCCGAAGTTCAGCGGCATCTGGAAGTCCAGCTGCACGGTGCCGCACTGCCACGTACGGCCGAGCGAATCCTCCAGGTGGAAATCGATCTTCGGGCCGTAGAAGGCGCCGTCGCCCTCGTTGAGCTCGTAATCCATGCCAAGCTCCGCCAGAGCCGTCTTTAGGCCGTTCTCCGCAGCCTCCCAGTCCTCATCGGAACCCATGGAGTCGTCGGGGCGGGTGGAAAGCTCCACATGGTACTTGAAGCCGAACTGCTGGTACACCGAGTCGATAAGGCGCACGACGCCCACGATTTCGTCGGTGAGCTGGTCGGGGCGCACGAACAGGTGCGCATCGTCCTGGTTGAAGCAGCGCACGCGGAACAGGCCGTGCAGGGCGCCGCGCATCTCGTGGCGGTGCACCGTGCCGATCTCGCCGGCGCGGATGGGCAGGTCGCGATAGCTGCGCGGCTGGGAGGCGTACACGAGCACGCCGCCGGGACAGTTCATCGGCTTGATGCAATACTCTTCATCGTCGATGACGGTGGAGTACATGTTGTCCTTGTAATGGTCCCAGTGGCCCGAGGTCATCCACAGCTGCTTGTTCATGATCATGGGCGTGGAAATCTCGACGTAGCCGGCCTTGCGATGGATCTCGCGCCAGTAGTCGAGCAGCGTGTTCTTGAGCACCATGCCGTTTGGCAGGAAGAACGGGAAGCCCGGAGCCTCCTCGCGCATCATGAACAGGTCCATCTCGCGGCCGATCTTGCGATGGTCGCGCTTCTCGGCCTCTTCGAGGTTGTGCAGATACTCGTCAAGCTCGGCCTTCTTGAAAAACGCCGTGCCGTAGAGGCGCTGCAGCTGCTCGCGGCTTGCGTCGGCACGCCAATAGGCGCCTGCCAGCTTCATGAGCTTGATGGCGCCGATCTTGCCGGCAGACGGGATGTGCGGGCCGGAGCACAGGTCGACGAAGGAGCCGTGACGGTAGATGGTGATCTGCTCGTCGGCGAGGTCGTCGATGTGCTCGAGCTTGAAGCGCTGGTCGGCGAAGATCTCCTTCGCCTGGTCGATGGTGACCACCTCGCGGACGAAGGGCTCGTTGGCCTTGATGATCTGCTGCATCTTCTTCTCGATGGCGCCGAAGTCGTCGGAGGAGATGTTCTCGGGCAGCAGGAAGTCGTAGAAGTAGCCGTCATCGGTTGCAGGGCCGAAGGCGATCTGCGTGCCGGGGAACAGCTCCTGCACGGCCTCGGCCATGATATGGGCGCAGGAGTGGCGCAGGATGTGCAGCGCCTCGGGGCTTTTCGCCGTGATGATCTCGACTGCGGCGCCATCGTGGGCGGGGGTGGTCAGGTCGACGAGCTTGCCGTCGATCTTACCGGCAAGCGCGGCCTTCGCAAGGCCCGCGCCGATGGAAGCCGCCACATCGGCGACGGTTGCCCCGGCGTCCAGCGTTTTCTTCGAGCCGTCGGGCAAAACGATTTCCATGATACGTTCCTTTCTTCAGCCGGGCAGGTGCATACCGCCTGCGCATCGGTTTTACGGGATTATAGAAAGATAGCATGCAGACGCACTCCATGCTAGCGCATAGACCGGCGAATCCCAAATGAAGGTCCACCGCATGCATAGGAGTTTCACGCGCCGCCTGCGCGGCATCCACGGCAAGCCCGCAAAGGCCGCGACTTTGCGCGCCGAAAAGCAAAACGAGCCGTCCGATCGGACGGCTCGTGCGTACAACAAGGGTTCAGCCTATTCCTCGGGACGCGCCGGACGCTGCGGGCGCTGCTGACGCGGGGCGGCCTGAGGCTGCGGAGCGCGACGAGCCGCCTGGCGCTGGCCGCTGACCGGGCTTGCGCAGTACGGGCACACCGTCCATGCCGGCTCAAGGGCGTGGCCACAATGGCCGCACAGGTTCTTCAGGCGCTGATGGCAGTTCGGGCACAGGACGTAATCCGACTCAACGGGGTAACCGCAGTTAGCGCATTCGCCGTAGTGCATGAGCTGGCGCTGCTTGAGGGCCACCTCGAGCTCCTGCTCGTCACGGTCGATCTGCAGCAGGGGCGGACGCAGCAGGCAGTACGCCACGACGCCCACGAGCGGGACGAGTGCGACGATGCCCCACACATACCAATAGGTGCCGCGCATATACGCATCGCGGGCAACCCACACGATGGACAGGATGTACAAGATGGCAAGCAGCACGACCACGACGGAAAACGCCGCTTGGATCTCAGGCGTGATCAGCTGCGAAAGCAGTTCGCTCATAATGTCCCCATTCTTTCCTTCGATCGGCGCTTCGGCCGCTTCGCCAGTGCGAACGCTTACGGTCCCCATTAGCACATATACGATGCGGGATTATATCAAACCAGGCAAAGCAAAGGCGTTTTGCCAACTAATTTCCGCAACCGAGGTCAAGGAGCGGCTTCTCAGTCGATTTGCAAGCTCATCCGAACGCTTCGATTTTGCCATCGAACCGACCGACGCTTATGGCATAATTCGGAGCTCGCCCTACTAGAAAAGAGACGCCACCCGAGAGAGGGAAAGCGCCGCGGAGGGAAACAGGCGCCCACCCGGCAAACCGGGAATGTCCTGCCTTACACTGCGCCCGGGGCGAAGCAGAACGCCAGCAGCGCATAGCTGGCGCAACCGGCAAGGGCGCACCACAACAGCGACTTGGTCTTGCGCGCGACCACGACCACCACCGCTGCGGCGACAAGCGGCATGGCGGCGGGCCACACGCCCGCGTCGAACATGCCGGGCGAGAGCAGGTCGTTGGCCACAAGCGCGGCGAACGCCGCAGGCGGGATGAACCCGAGCGCGCGAGCCAGGCCTTCGGGCAGCTGGCGGCCCTTCAGCACGAACAGCGGCAGGCAACGGCACAGCAGCATGGTGACCAGGCACGTGGCGAAGACGATGAAGAAGTCGTGCATGCTCATCGCGCATCATCCCCTTCCCCGGCGGCCTTCGCGGCCCTCTCCTCGAGCGCGGCATCCTCGGCCCTGCGCTGACGGCGCACTTGCGAGACGAGCATGGCGGCGACCACGCCCAAGATGGCGCCGACCAGGATGGCGGGGCCGGCCAGGCCCACGGCCTTGCACGTGAACACGCCCACGATGGCCACCACGGCGGCGACCACGTTCTCGAACGTGATCTTCTGCGTGACCAGCAGGCAGATGAAGATGCTGGTCATGGCGAAGCTGGCAATGGCGAGCGGGATGCCGAGCGCGCCTCCGATGAGGACACCTGCCACGTTGGACAGCGTCCAGGAGGTGCACGAGCAGATGTTGACGATGGTGGCGCGCGGCACGTTCCACGTTCCCGTGGCGAAGTTCGCCATGTTCACGCCGAAGCTCTCGTCGGTGACCGTGGCGGAGAACAAAAACGAAAGCCGTTTGCGCTCATTGGCGCACATGGGCGCGAAAGACGCCGAATACAGCATCTGACGCGTGTTCACGAGCGACACGCTGGCGATGATGGAGGCCAGGGGGCTTCCCGCCAGCCACATGTTGGGGATCATGAACTGGCCCGCCCCGGAATAGAACATGCACGAAAGGAAGAACACCTGCAAGGCGTTCATGCCGATGGAGTCTTCCAATATGCCGCAGGGGATGCCGATGGCCACGTAGCCCAGCATGATGGGGATGGCCGCCTGCACCGCCGGTTGTATGTCGCTTCTCTGTATCATAGCCGCATGATTATAGCCCTAACGGAATCAGGAAAACAGGGCTTGCTTTTCACGCGAGAGGGGGTCGGCAAACCCAGCGAGCGGCGCGCCGTCTCCTGCGAGGACTCGAGCAGCCAGCCGCACGAACCTCGCGCAAACGGGACGCGGCGCCCAAGCCCTGCCTCCCCCGCTATGCGCCATAGCGCTACCTCATGAAATCCCGCGGCACGAACAGGCGCTTGAAGGTGGCCGTGGCATACCGGTCGGTCATACCGGCAATGTAGTCGGTGACAACCTGCAGGCGGTCGCCCTCGGCGATGGCGCGGTATTCCTCGGGAACCTCTTCGATATTGTCCACATAGTAGTCGAACAGCTGCGAAACCAGGTACTTCGCCTTGTTGACCTCCGCAAGCACCTGCGGCGCGGTGTAAACGTTGGCGAACAAGAAGCTGCGCAGCTCGCTCATGGCATCCCACACCGGCTCC
Organism: Eggerthella sp. AM16-19; assembly: GCF_003474385.1. Classification (NCBI taxonomy): domain Bacteria; kingdom Bacillati; phylum Actinomycetota; class Coriobacteriia; order Eggerthellales; family Eggerthellaceae; genus Eggerthella; species Eggerthella sp. AM16-19. Next base: position 39,974 of record NZ_QUCY01000007.1, on the reverse strand, counting down.
GATAGCGCGATGTCGTCGAGGGCCGCCGAAGTTCGCACCATATCGCGCACCAGAAGCTCGATGCGGCTGGAGTGGTCAGGGCCGAGCACCTCGTGCGTGCTTGCCGGCAGCGCTTCCTCGGTGAGCAGGCCGGCGCGGATGGCGTCGTCGATGTCGTGGTTGACGTAGGCGATGCGGTCGGCGGTGGCCACGATGCGGCCCTCAAGCGTTTCCGCGCGGATGGCGCCGGTGTGGTGCAGGATGCCGTCGCGCACCTCGGCGGTAAGGTTGAGCCCCCGCCCGTCGTTCTCGATGCGCTCCACCACGCGCAGGCTCTGCTCGTTATGCCGATACTGGGCGGCTACCTGAGCGGACGCCACATCGATGCCGCGGTGGCGGGCCAGGCATCCCGCCAAGGCGGCCTCGCCCGTATGGCCGAAGGGGGTGTGCCCCAGGTCATGGCCGAGCGAGATGGCCTCCGCCAGGTCCTCGTTGAGCCCGAGCGCGCGGGCTATGGTGCGCGCTATCTGCGCAACCTCAAGGGTATGGGTAAGCCGCGTGCGGAAATGATCGCCTTCGGCGGCCAGGAACACCTGGGTTTTGTGCGACAAGCGGCGGAAGCTCTTGCAATGCAGGATCTTATCGCGATCGCGCTGGAATTCGGTTCGCAGGAAATCCGGCTCGCCCGAACGCGCGCGGCCCTCGGATTCGTCGGACTTGGCCGCATCCGCGCTCAAGAGCGCATGCTCGCGCAGTTGCTGGTCCTCGCGGTGAACGATGTTCATGGCTACCCTCCCGACCTTAGGTTTCAGGCATGTCACCAGTATACCGCGCTAAGGGCGCCACAGCGCGCAGCGGCAAGGCAGACGAGCATCATGGCCCCGAATTATGGAAAGGTTGACGCGGACATGAAACGAATAAGCCACAGACGGGGAGAAAGAAGTATCATGGTTCACCAGTGCAACGATTTGATGACACGAAAGGCCGTCATGAGCGATACCTCCACCGAATACCGCAAACCCGGGAAATATCTTCTGGATTCAACGTTTTTCGTGGCGTTCGAGCTTGCCCATGAGGGCCTGAAGGAAGGCCTTCGCGAAGCAAGCTGCCTGAACTGCACGCAATATCGCGTGCTCGTGAAGCTTGCCGCCGCCGAGCCCGAGCCCATCGGGCAGAAGAATCTGGGCATCATATTGGACCTGAAGCCCAACGTGATCACCCATGCGGTCAACACGCTGGAGGATGCCGGCTTCGTCGAGCGCATCCATACGCCCGGGAAACGAGGGAGCCGCGTGCGCGTGCTCGAAGCCGGCATCAAGCACATCGAGCAGGCCAACCCCGCCATCATCGCCCAGCTCTACCGCATCTTCCCTACCCAAACCGCGCCGTTCCGCGCAATCTGCGAGGCCGCCGTCATGGCGGGAGCCACCATCGAGCCGCCGCTGTCCCGCGAGATGTCGCGCAAATTCTTCGCCTCCCGCGCCCTGGCCTCCTTCGAGGTGCTGCGCAAGCGCATAGAGAAAGCCTTGGAGGAGTCATGCGACGGGGCCACCTTCAGCGAATGCCGCGTGCTGCAGCGTTTGGGCGAAGTAGGCTACCCCATGCGCATCGTCGACCTTGCCCGGCAGCTGAAGCTCACAAGCGCCACCGCCGTGCGGGCAACCGACCGCCTGGCCGAACGCGGCTGGGTCGAGCGCATGAGCGCGCCCGACGACCGCAAGGCCGTGTACGTGGCCTGCACCGACGAGGGGCGCCATATGCAGGATGTTGTGCTCGCAAGCGTTGACCGCATCGCCACGCAGTACCTATGGAGCCGCCTTGCCCCCGAGAAGTGCCGCGACATCGCCATGGCCGGCCACGTGGTGATGGCCGACCTGCAGCAACGCGAAGAGCAGGAACGCCTAAGCACCCTCACGCAGCTGCGTCCCTTGAAGCAGTGACGCACGGGCTTTCCACCGTGGCAATATCGTTCGCGATCAGATCCGCCGCACGGGCCTCGACTGCATATCTAAGCGAAAACCCGCCTTGAATCCCATGCGCGCTCCCGCTCCGTCGAAAGCGAAACGGCTGGCGCCAAAA
>NZ_QUCY01000007.1:0-37906 GCF_003474385.1 Eggerthella sp. AM16-19 | reverse complement strand
TGGCTTGAGCCAACGCCCCTTTTTTACGAATGCGCGATTATGCGCGGTTCGCCACTTCTTGAGCTTGATCGTACGTCAACCACCCATCAGGGATGGGCGCATCATCATGGCATCGGCTGCACGCGTTCACCGACGCACGATGCGCCTTATGGCAATCTCCGCAGTCAAGCTGCTGCCCATGCATAGCCATATGCGGGTTGCGCTCGCCGTACTGCGCCGTCGCCTTCACCAGGTCCTGGCGCGTGATGTTATGGCACGCCGAGTTCAAGCAGAACGCATCGCCGTCCTGGCTCAGCCACTCGCCGAGCTGTTCGGTATCGCGCTCTCCAAGCACCAACCCATAGGTTTCGTTGGCGTACAGCGGCATGTTGCCGGTGGCCCACTCGCTTACCTCGGTCAGCTGCTGCGACATGGTGGGTTTGTGGCAGCTCAGGCAGTTCGCATCAGCGCCGCCTTCCTCCTTCGGCACCGCATGCACCACGGCCAACATGGAATCGGTGTTCTCCACCGTATTCCCCCACTTGTCAACGCCCTGCACGCCCGGCTCCTGCTCGAACGCGGCAAGGTATGGATCCATGGGCGTATGGCAAATGGCGTTGCAAAAGCTGGGCTGCTCATGCCAAACCCAAAAGCCACCGCCGGCAACTGCCGCAACCACCGCCACCACAGCCACGGTGATCGGCCATTTGCGGCTTTTCCCGCAAGGCTTGCCGGTCCCGTTTTGCTCGCTCATATCTTTGAACCCCCTTTCCGGAAAAGAATCGGAATATGCTAGCGGTTGCCCCCGAGCGCGCAGCGCGCTTTTGCTCGGGAGCTTCGGAGAGAATGCCGCCTACGCTTTATCCAAGCATGGACAATGCCTGGTCGGCCGCCGCTTCGGCCTTGTCCAGGGTTTCGAACGTCAAATCGGGGTTGTGAGCGCCCTCGCTGTTCTCGACCATCACGAAATCCCAGTAGAATTGCGCGTTGCGCTGCAGTTTCCACAGGGCGGCAAGCTCATCGGAAGGAGCCTGCTTGCTGCCGGCGTCCTTGGCGGCTTTGATCGCGGCGATCTCGTCAGCGTACTTGTTGGCGATCTTGTTCGTCATATCCTCGATCTTCTCGCTAATCGAGGTGACGCGCTGCTCTTCCTTAGCCTGCGTAGCCGCAACCTCGCTCTTCAGGTCGGCATGGCAGTTGTTGCAGTCATTCGCCAGCATATCCTCGTTCTCAAGCGGGCTGATCCAATCATGAGACGTGTAAGCAGTGCCGTCCTCGGCTACTTCGGTGCCCATATGGCAGTCGGAGCAGGTGTATCCGATGCGCGCCATGGTGGTGGATTTCCCGCCGTAGATGGTTTCGAACTCCGGATGCTGCACCTTGATCATCGGCGCCATGGTGTCGGCATGATTCCAGTCGGAGAAGTTCATGTCATCGTAATAAGCAAGGATGGCATCGGGCGTCATCTGATCGGTGCCGGTGTAGGGGTTCGTCGTCGCCTTCGTGGTCGGATCGAAATAATACTCGTTGTGGCACTGGCCGCACGTTTGGCTGGCCAGCGGCGCCTTCTTCTCGTTATCCACGTCATCGCCGAGCGCCCTTACGAAGAACTTGTTGCCCACGACCAATTGGGTGGGGTCGTTCTCATGGCAGTTATAGCAGCTGATGGGCTCGTCAAACTGATCGATCATGTCATTGAATTTGCCTTGATAAGCCGTATCGCCCTCCGCATTCACCAACGCGGTATATTGCGGGGTCTTGCACGAGATGCAGTTGGCGAGCTGCTCCTTTTTCTGCGTACGCGGCGTTTCCTTCACCGTATCGAGCGAGTGCGTATGGCCATGCGCCTCATCGTAGCCAAGCGCAAAGGCATATCCCTTGTACATGGTGTTCAGCGCAGGATACAGCTGCAGGTAATCGTGCTTGCCCTCGGTGCCGTTAGCGTCGTTTTGCTTATAGGTTTGATACTGATATGGATAATCGCCGGCCCATTGATCAGCATGCACCACGCCATACTTATCGGCATCGGGCGTCTGCTCGACTTGTTGCGCGACCGGCTTGTCAGTTGCCTTCTGATCGGCACGTCCTGCCTTGTCGGCATTCGGCGCACAAGCCGAAAGACCAACTACCAGGCCGAATGCGCACAAAGCGGTAGTCCAAACGATCGCCTTGCTCCCTTTTGCCTTCATCATCTCCATCTTCCTCCCTTCTTGCAGGCGCTTCTCTCCGCATTCAATGATACACGCCTCGCGCACGCCCATGCGCTTGATGCGCGCACGGTAGCCAACCCTCCCCCAAACAGACGGGCAAAACCCTATGATTTCGTTGATGCCGCTTCCAACCTGCTATTGTTATTTGGTTGCCTCTGCGCGAAAGGCGCAGAAGCGTTTAAGATGCTTTTGGTCATGGAAGGGGACATCATGGGGGCATCGAACTTCGACCAGGCAACGATCTCAGGCAAGAATACCGCGTTCCAGCAAGCGGTCGACGCACTGCGTAAGCGCTTCCGCTTCGACTTCGTGTCGATGGGCATCACCGCATTTCCAGGTGCGCCGCTTACATGGCTCTACAGCGCAGGCGAAACCAGCAATCGACACCGTCGCATCTCGCTAGCGCCCGGGCACGGCATCGGCGGCATCGTGCTGAAAACCGGCAAACCCATGCTGTTCACCGACATCGACTCGGAAATGGACCCCCGTGAATACTCGTCTTACCCCATCGTCTTCGCCGAGGACCTGCGCAGCTTTTGCGCTTTGCCCCTCAAACGCGCAGACCATGTGGTAGCCGTGCTGCTATGCGCTTTCCGCATCGTCGATCCATCGCATGCGGAAACGTTCCGTGCGCTTATAGCCGATGAGCTGCGTGGGGTGTTTTGCGGGCTCGAAGTGGTATCCGAAGGGTTCATGGGGCTTGGGGAAGCCGGCGACCGAAGCGAAGCCACGCTTGTCGGCATCTCGGGCGATACCTCGTTCGCCGGCGTGCGCGATACCGACGAAACAGGCGCGCCGAAGCTGTTGCGCGGCGACCTGGCTCGCGCCATAAGCGCGCAAGAAGAAGAGCGGCGGCGCATTTCACGCGAGCTGCACGACGGCGTAGCGCAGGAGCTTCTGACCGTCACGTTCACGTTGCAGCGCCTTACGGACCACGTCGACGCAGAAGGCGCTGACATCCTGGAAGAGGCGCGCGGCGGCATCAACGGCGTGCTCGACGAGCTGCACAACATTTCCGTGATGCTGCGCCCCAGCTCGCTTGATCATTTGGGGTTCGTGCCCGCTTTGCGCAGCCAAGCCTTGCTGCTAGAGAAAACCTATGGCTCCGCCATCCGCTTCGAAGGCCAGCTCTCCCTGCCCCGCTTCGATCGCGCATTGGAAACGCAAGCCTATCGCATTTGCCAGGAAGCCATGACGAACGCCTGCAAGTACTCCGGATCGGATGTCGTGACCGTAAGCGTTGAGACTGCCGGCAACTGGCTTCACATCAGCATAGTCGATGAAGGCTGCGGCTTCGACGTGGCGCATCCCGCCATCAAGGGCACAGGCTGCGGGTTGCTCGGCATGCAAGAGCGCGCCAACCAAGTAGGCGCCACGCTTTCCGTTGAATCAAACGAACACGGCACGCGCGTCACCTTGGTCACGCCCATGCGTTCGAGCGAGGAGGGTGATGCGCGATGATCAGCGTAGTGCTCGCCGATGACCATGTCGTGGTACGAACCGGCATAAAAATGCTGCTTGACGCCGATCCCGATATCGAGGTTGTGGCCGAAGCCGCCGAGGGAACGGAGGCATATTCCTTGGTGGCCCGCTACAAACCCGACGTGCTGCTGTTGGATATATCCATGCCGCCCGGACAAAGCGGGCTTATCGCGTGCGAAAAGATGGCAAAGGATTTCCCGGATACCAAAGTGGTTATCCTCACCATGTTCGCAGAGCCGGAATACCTGCTGTACACGCTGCGGGGCGGGGCGGCAGGATACGTGCTGAAGAGCTCCACGCCCGAGCAACTGCGCCAGGCCGTGCACGACGTTGCCAACGGCGGCAGCTATATCCACCCGACCATGGTCGAGCTATTGGCGAAACACACGGCGGGCGGCTCAAACGACCCATCCATCCAACAACTGTCCAGCCGTGAACTGGAGATCTTGCAGCTGATAGCACGCGGGCATACCAACAAGGAGATCAGCACGATGATGTTCCTGTCCGTGAAAACCGTTGAGGCGCATCGTAGCAAGATATACAAGAAGCTTCATCTGAAAACACGCGCCGATGCCGTCGATTACGCGCTACGCCATAAGCTGCTCGACCTATAACGCACCGCTCGACGCGATTCTGCCAAGCATAACGGCGATGGCAAAGCACTTGTTCGCGCCTTGCCATCCCCCTACAAACGATATGGTCATCACAACGTCGGATCATCCTCGAAATTACAGTAGACCAGGTTAACCCCCAACACACCCGGAATCCCCACGAACGAACCGGCCGTATCGCTTGACGCATCTACCGTATCGGCCTCGATGGTCACCACGAGCTTGTAGCCCTTTCGCTCATGCACTTCCACGCCCGCCTGCTCAGCTAACGCAGCCGCAACCGCATCCACCGCATCGGCGGCGCATTCCACCACCAAACTCGAAATCACCAAGGCGCACCCCTATTTGTCGAATTCGCTGCCATCGGCAACCACATGGCACGTATTGCACAGCAAATGACGCCCATCGATGCTTCGACTGTCGACATCGCCATCTTGATAGTGGTCTGCAGGCAACGCCACCGAACCGGTAAGCATGGGGTTGGCGTTATCGCCCGCGCCATGGCACCCATAGCAACCGGATGCGCCCATAGCATCGAAACGTGCAGACGAATGGTTCACCGGCATCACCGGCGCCGCATCGGGAGAAGCACCCGCCTGCGTGCTCGCGTCCACCGAGCCGCCCGCGCATCCCGCAAACGCCGCCGGGGCCAGAACGCACGCAAGCATCGCGCACGCCACAACCTTCCGCTTCATGGCTATCCCTCCAGCTTCTCGATGCTTACGCAGGTCTTCTTGAAATCAGGCTCTTTCGAAAGCGGGCAATAGGTATCTTGCACCGCAAGGTTCACCAGCGTCTCCTCGGCGAAAAACGCCGCAAACACCGTCCCCGCAGGCGGCTTAGTGCGCCCGTGCGTGGACACCCTGATATCCACCTGCCCAAACCGTGATTTCACGCGCACCTTGTCGCCATCTGCGATGCCAAGGCGTTCGCAGTCGGCGCGGTTCATGTCAAGAACCGCTTCGGGCAGGGCGTTGTGCAGCTGCGGCACGCGACGCGTCATAGACCCCGTGTGCCAATGCTCAAGCAAGCGCCCTGTGCAGAACACGAACGGGTAACGATCATCGGGCGCCTCCGCCGGCGGCTCCCATGGACGGAACACCACGGACGGCTTCATGCTCGTCGACTTGTAAAAGCTCACGCCGCCGGCAAGATCATGCTTGCCGAACCTCTCCACGCCCACTTCGTCGAACCCGTCTTCCTGATGGCCGTCGCAGAAGCGCCACTTCGTCTCAAGCCATTCGCCGTTAACCTCACGTACCGGCCACGTCAAGCCGTGCCGCTCTATATAGACATCGTATGGCGCAAGCTGCTTTGCCTCCATCTTCAGTTTCGCGCCAAACGCTCCATCTGCATCAACGTCGATGGCATAGGCGCGCTCGTTCAAAGAAGGGTTGCTGAACGTGCGGTATTCGCTGAAAACCTCACGGCACACTTCGCGTTGCGTGCCGCGGAAATCGGCAGCTTCCTTGTCGTAGATAACGCCGAACAGCGTATCGAACGCATCGGTTCCGCCGATCTCATGGCCATCGAGCACGCGCTTGGCAACTTCCATAAGCTGCCATAAATCCCACTTCGCCTCACCGGGCGGGTCGACCGCCTTTTCAAACACGGCCGTGCGCCGTTCGCCGTTACCGAACATGCCCTCGCGTTCCACCCACATAGCCGCTGGCAACACCACGTCGGCATAGCGGCAGCTCATAGTGGGATATACCTCGGACACGCAGATGAATGCATCGAAGATGCCTTGCTTGTCACCCTGGCCCAGGAAACGCGTGAGATTGGGCATGGACGATGCCCAGTTATTATGAGCGCTCCATAAAAAGCCGATGTTGCCGTTCGATAGCTCACGGAACATCTTCACCGTATGGTATCCCGTTGCGGTCAGCGGCTCCAAATAGCCCTCGGGCAGGTTCCAAACCGCTTCGGTATAACGTCGATGCTGCGCATTCGCCACCAACAGGTCCGCCGGCAAGCGATGGCTGAAGGTGCCCACTTCGCGGGCCGTGCCGCACGCCGTCGGCTGGCCCGTCAAGCTGAACGGCCCGTTACCCGGTTGGGCGATCTTGCCCGTGAGCAGGTGGATGTTGTAAAGCAGATGATTCATCCACGTGCCGCGATTGTGCTGATTTACGCCCATGGTCCACAAAGACAGCACCTTCAGATTCGGATCGGCATACACACGTGCCAGCTCCTCGATATCCGCCGCCGCCACACCGGAGATTTTCTCGGCGTATTCGAACGTATAGGGCTTCAGGCGCTGAGCGTATTCCTCGAACGTGATGGGGCTGACCGCATCAACCTTTTTGCCGATATCCGATTTGTCATAACCATCCTCCGTCGGGTTGCCGATGTCTTCCGTGCCCTGCTTGAACTGCAGGTGGTCGCGCACGAAATCAACGTCATACAAGCCGTTTTGCACCAGGTAGTTCACAATGGCATTGGCAATCGCCAAATCGCCGTTGTTGTTGAATATCATGACCTTATCGGCTTCGGCGGAAGTGCGCGTGGAAAGCGTGGTCAGATCGTAGAAACGCACACCGGGATCGGAGGCCTTGCGCGCCACCAAGCGGCTGAACAGCATCGGGTGCGCCTCGGCCATATTCGCACCCCAGGTCACGAACACATCGGCCTCATCCAAATCAGTATAACAGCCGGCGGGCTCGTCGGTTTGGAAGACGTTCATGAATGCCGCCACGGCGCTGGCCATGCACAGACGCGCATTGCATTCGATATTGTTCGACAGCAATCCCGCCTTCCAGAACTTCGAAGTGCAATAGCCTTCCACGATAGGCTGCTGCCCGCTACCCCAGAACGCAATACGGCTTTTATCGGCCAACCACTGCTCGCGCAGCTTGCCCGCCATCAGATCGAGCGCCTCGTCCCAGCTTGCCTCGCGCAAGCCTGCATCCGTTCCCTTGGTACGCTTGTCATCGCGGATAAGCGGGTGGGTTAAACGATCGGGTCCATACAAGATCTTCGCCAGATAATAACCCTTCACGCAGTTCAAGCCTTTGTTCGACCCATTATCGGGATCGCCCGTCACGCTGATGAGCTTTCCGTTCCTGCTCTCGCAGATAACGCCGCACCCGCATCCGCAGAAGCGGCATACCGCCTGGGTTTTCACGCTTTCGCCGTCCGCAACCTGTATGCAGCCGGACATGGTGGAAAGCGTTCCAGCAGCCGCTGCCGACGCCAGAGCGACAGCCGTCGTCTTCACGAACGTGCGTCTTGTGATGTCCACGAATCCCCCATTCCCTTTCCGAATACGCGTTCTGACACGCGTTTTCCCGCATCGTATGACGCGCGAGCGCGCCGCAGCGCGCGCATTACTCACGTATAGGGTTTTCCCCTATGCGATCTGCGGGTAAACAAGAACGAGGGATTTATTGCGCATCGACTCCGGATGGCAGGTTCACCAGGGCTGTATCGCATTCGACGCGCACTTTCAATGTGCGCGAAAGGCCCTAACTTAAGGGCGCAAAGCTGGAACATCGCCAGCACAACCGATTCTATGACCCAGAAAGCCAAAAAGGGTTGCTCCCAAATGGAAAAGAGCCCCCTTTGCATCGCAATTGCATTCTGCGCGATGGGCGAATATTAAACTGCCAGACGGGCGTCGATCCGACACGCGCTGTCAACGGGGATTCCGGAGGAGATAGATTGGGCCAAGGACGAAGAAATTCGCCCTTGGCCCTTCATTGCCTATTGACAATGTCCTGCTCATATTAAAAAGGGAGCCCCCGTATGGAGGCTCCCTTGAAACGCTTGCCTTGTTGGCCTTTGCTGGCCCTACTTGGCCTGCTTTGCCTCGATGGTCGGCTGCCAAACGTACCAGCAGTACGTAGTAGCGCGGTAGGAATGCCTGCTTGCTAGCGGTTGCCTGTGCGGCGACGCAGTTTGTGCGCGATGGCTACCAACCCAGCTGCGCATGTTGCAATGACGCCGGCTGCAGCAGCAAGCGGACCCGCTACATCGCCCGTTTGCGACAAGGTGCCACCGGTCGTGTGATTTGCCGCGCCCGAAATCGTCTGGTTAGCGCCGGGTTCCACGATCGTGCCGGCGTTGTCGGCAGAGCCGTGGCCGCCGTTGTTACCCGACCCATTACCGCTGCCGCCCGTCTCATCGCCGTTCCCGTTGCCGCCGGTAGCACCATTGTTGCCGCTTCCGTTGCCGCTGGTCGCTCCGCCGTTGCCATTTCCACTACCACCGTTGCCGCCGGTACCGCTACCGCCGCCATTGCCGCCGTTGTCGGAAGCCTTCTCGGTCGTGAACGTCTGGACGCCCGTGCGCGTCAGGCCACCTTGGTCGTTGGTGACCTCGGCATACCAACCGTACGTGGTTTCAGGCGTCAGGCCCTTCCAAGTGTACGTCACGTCACCAGAACCCTCAGCCGTGCCGATTTCCGCAGAGGTTTGCACATCGGCGGAAAGCGATGCGGTGGTCAGCGCATGGTTCAGGTCATCGGCGCTGCTGGTGAACGGAACGTCAAGCTCAACGATGTCCTGGTTAAGATACTGCGCCCCCGGCGCGTATGAGCTCTGCTTCGCGGTGTCGTAATAGTTGAAATCATTGCGATATGGCGAGTAGGAGTTCAGGTACACCTTGTTGTTTTTCAAGTCGAAGTACAAGAACTTGATGTACTCGCTGCCGCCTTCGGGGTCGGACTGGTAGTCGGTGCAAATCTGGTACACCGTGCGATCGTTCACGCCGTCGCCTTCGGGGTCGGACTGGTAGTCGGTGCAAATCTGGTACACCGTGCGATCGTTCACGCCGTCGCAGTCATCGTCGAAGGCGCTCGTCTCGATGGAAGCCCCGTGGTAGTGGCCGTTGAGCACCGCGAACACGTTCGGATTCTTCGCCACAACTTCTTCTTGCAAAAGCTTGCCGGTGTAGTCGAGCAGCCCCGCATCCGTTTGCTTCACGTTGGTGTAGCGATGCAAGCAGATGATGGCCTTGCGGTTGGGGTACTGCGCAAGCACCTGATTCATCCAATTGATCTCGTCGGTGTAGATGTCCCAGCTCATGTACAGCACCAGGAAATCTTGGCCGTTTTCGGAGAGCAGGTCGTAGTGGCCCAGGTTGTTCTTGTACGAGCCTCCGTACCAAGGCTTGCTGTTGTAGCGGTCCTCACCGAAGTACTTCCAGAAGTTTCCGTAGCCTTCCATTCCGGCGCACACATCGTGGTTGCCGGCAAGCACGCCGTTGGGCATCCCCGCATCATCGAGGATCTTCATGGAGTGGTCGGCGTTCACCCATTCGCCGCCCATATCCACGTCGTCGACGATGTCGCCGGTGTGCATGACGTAGCGAATGTTGAGCCTGTCAGCGTTGTCCACGATCCACTGGTTCATGTTGTCGTAGTGGTACGGGAAGCTCTCGGCGTAGTACTGCGTATCGGTTTCCCAAGCGAACGAGAAATCGTAGGTATCGGGAACGCCCGTGCCGTCCCAGCTTGATTGCGCGGGCTGTGCGGCCTGCTCGGCGGACTGTACCGATGCGGCCGGTGCAAACGCACTTTCATCGGGAAGCGCCACGGTGGGGTATCCGTCCGCGGCACCCTGCTGCACTAAGATCACTGCATTGCCGTCTCGCAGATGGTCCGCAGCGGCGAAGCTGGCCGCCATCTGCCCGTCCGCATCTGCCGTAGCAACCTTTTCCCAGCTTTGCGCCGCGAAGTTGTACGCGAACATCGTTACTGGATGGCTGCTATCGGCGTTCGAGGCCTGGCCTTTCCACGTAAGCGCCACCACGTCGCCAGCCGCCGCGCTGCCGATCTTCACCTCGAACAGCTGAGCAGGGAACGAGCCGTCCGTTGTGGTCGTTTGGTTCGTGGAAGCTGCGACGATTTCATCAGCAGAAAGGGTGCGACCCTGGCGAAAACTCACATGAGCAGGGCTTTCGCCCACGTTCACCGTCAAGTTCGCCGACGTTGCCGAAACGCCGTCGCCATCGGTGTCGGCATCAAGCGTCACATCCGGGTCGTTGTCCTCGACGGTGAACTTCACCTGCGCGGTTTGAACGTTGCCGGCCCTGTCGCAAGCGGCCACGGCAAGCGTGTGCTCGCCCACTGACAAGGTATGTGGGTCAAGCGTCATCGGCAGGGCAATCTCTTCGCCATCGAGCGTGGCAACCACCGACTCCACGCTGTTCGCGTCCGTCGCGAGCGCCTGCGGGTCGAGCGTAACCGCCTTATACAGCGGCTTGCCGTCCTCGATGCCCGTATCGACCGCGGGCTTGGTGTTGTCCACCACCACGTTGGCTTGGGCGGTGCCGTTTGCGCCCTGAGCCCGGACCACGTGAGCACCATCGGCAACACAAGTCGTATCCCAGTCAAACCCCATAGCCGTCGCATCGTCGGCAGGAATCTCGAACGTTGCGTCAAGATGCGTTTCCATGCCAGCGGAATCGCCGATGGTGTGCCACACGTCAAGCGCCGTAGAGGTATTCGTTTTCTCGTTGTCGGGCGCAATCTTCACCGGCAGGAAGCTCTTACCATTCGCCAGCTTCATCTGCAGGCCGGACACCTTGTAGTCCTCGTGGTTCTCGCCGAACACCGACGGATACAGCGATTCCTCAAACGGCGTGCCCGAGTCGCCCGCCCACAGCGTAAGTGTTACCTCATAGGCGTTTTTCTCGGCGTTGTACGTGAAATACTTGTTGTCAACGTGAACGGCGCGCGACGTAGGCGTCTCGCACCACGGCCCCATGATCGTGAGGATGTCGCGCGGGTTGTTGCCGTACGGCGCGGTGATGGCGTCTTTGAAGTAGCTGTCCATGCCGCTTGTCTGCACCATAAGCCATGCGCCGTTTTCGAACGTCTTGCGCGTGCCGGTTGCCTGGTTATCATCAACGAATACCTTCGTGGCGGCGTTGTCGGTGCCGTCGTTGGCGGTGATGGTGGTCGCACCGGAAACCACATCGCCGTCCTTGAGCGACAAACGCATGCCATCGGTGTTGTTCAAACGATTGATGGCAACCGCCGTCTCCTCGGTTTCGCTCATACCGTACAGCGTGTAAGCGCGCACCTTATAGGTAACCTTGTTGTGGCCAAACAGCACATCGGAGGGAATCTGCATCATGAAGTGCCCTAAGCGCCACTGCGTTTTCTGGCGAACGGTGGTCCACTCACTGTCGTCGTCAAGCTTGTAAAGTACTTCGGTGCCCAACATCCAGGGCCGATCCTTAAGCGCCTGAGCGCCGCCGGGATAGTTCGAAGCGTTGTTGCCGTCTTTACCGTCTGCAAACGCATCGCGACGCTCATCGCCCGTGGCGCCCACAAGCAGGTCGGTGTCGTAGAGCACCTTTAGCGCCTCGCCTTCGTTAATGGACTCAGGCACCCGATATTCCTCGGTCGTGTTCTCTTTCAGCGTGGGCGCCTTGCCGTCATCGGCAGGGTATCCGGGGTAGCCTTGGAACTTCGCCTGCACGGGGCTTTTCTGCCAGTCGGCCACCTCACCAGGCGTTGCCGCGGAAACCTCAACGGGCAGCGAGGCGTTCACCGAGGTAAGGCCGCCAGTGCCCACCTGCTCACGGTCGCCGGTGCCGCGCGGGTAGGTGAACTGCAGCGACGTGTCATGGCTGCTACGCTGCGCGGCCGTCTCGTTGAACCCCGCAACGGTGAACGCGTCATCTTCGGTGGTTCCAAAGCGAATCCAGCGCGCATCGGTGGCGTGCAAGCCCGCATAGTTCACGCGTACGATGTCTTTGCCCTCTTCAAGGCTCGTCCCGTAGAAGTTGTTGAAATCTTCAACCGTGGTGCCGTTGCTCGACAGGTAGTACACCATGGTCTTGCCCGGCTGAAGGTACGCCGTGAAGTCATCGAGCGACCACACCTTGCCCGAAGCCGAAGCGGTTTTGTTCGGGAACTCGTAATAGTAGAAGATCTTGAAATAGCTCAGGTTGATAGGCTTATCAGATGCGTTGTACACCTCGAAGTAGGAATACTGCTTGCCGTCTGTGCTTTGCGGGTTGGCGTGCACCTCGGTGATGTAGAGCGGGGCGGCCTTTTCGGCAGAAGGAACCTGCGCGGCAATGTCGGTAGTCTTCGAGGAGGACTTCAATTCGTCGCCGAGCCCGCCGTAGGCGCTCACATACCATTCAACGCTTTCGCCAAACAGTTCGCTTGCGGCAACGGTGCCGGTGAACGTTTTGCCGTCGCCTGTCGGCTCGAGCGTAAGCGTCTTCTCAGACGAAACGTTTTCGCCGTAGTGCTGCTTGTAGTGAAGGTTCACGAACATGGACGCGGACGAGCCCGTGTAGGGAACCGTGACCGTCACCTTGAAATCGCCGTTGCCCGTAGCCGTTGCGTTTTCGATCCGAGCCTGCGAATCAGCCGTGTCCACGCGCTTGGCCGGCACCTGATCAGGCGACACCGAGCCAGGCGTTGCGGGGGCAAGACCGCTGTCCACGCATTCCCTGCCGCAACCCGGATAGGTGTACTGAATGCCCTGCTTGTCGGGGTTGCCCGTGGGAATTTCATCGCCGTTGGCGTTTGACCAGGCGCTGATCATCACGGCATCATCGCGCTTGCCGAAGAAATAGCCGCGCTTGTTCGTGGTATGGATACCCGCATACGGGGTGCGGATGATGTCTTTGCCTTCCACAAGGTTCGTGCCGTACGTCTTGTTGAAGTCATCGAGCGAGGTTTCGTTTTTTGCGCCGCCCATCCACAGCACAAGCGTCTTACCAGGCTCGATGATAACATCAGCGTCCCCGCTACCGTAATCTATCCCCAGGTGCTTATCCGAAGAGCTGAACACCTTGCCGGTGCCCATGCCCCCTTCGTAGCAATAGTAGTACACGTAGTCTTTGAAGTTGATGGGGCTGTTGGAGTTGTTGTACATCTCAATGTAGGTGAACTTTCCATTGCCAGGAGAATCCGTTACAACCTCGGTGACCAGCAGCGGCGACACCTGGTCCGCGGCCGCCTGGGTTTGCGCTTCGGCGCTTGGCGCTGCCGCATCCCCACCGGTTTCGACAGCTTGCGCGCTTTGCTGCGCAGACGCATCCGGCTGCGCATCGTCAGCAAACGCTTGCGGCACCGGCACCGCAAGCGATGCCGCGAGCGACGCTGCAACCACCGCGTTAAAACAACGTTTCATTCCTTGGATTCCTCCCTTTGCATCAGGTCTTGTTTCGCTTTGCGCTAACACAAGTTGTGATTGTGGGAGTGAAGCGTAAGGAATCCATCAGGCGCAGGGTAATTCCTAGTACATCAATTGCAAATTCCTGATTAACTTTCACACGTAGGTAAAACGTAGGTAGCTTTCGAGCGAGTAACAAGCAGCGCCGTTACCAGCGAGACGATGGGAACCGAGGCGATGATGCCGATGGAGCCGGAAAGCCCGCGCAAAATCTCGATGCCGATAGCATACTCGTTCCAATATTCCAGATACGGCATGGCGTAAGCGTAGATGATGACCAGCGCGTTGACCGCACCGCCTGCAAACGCAAGGATAAGCGTGTGGCTCATCGTACCCATCATGTCGCGGCCAACCGTCATGCCCGAGGAAAACAGCGCCCGCCACGAAAGGCGCGGGTTTGCTGCGGCCATTTCGCAGATATGCGAGGTCACCGACATGGAGATGTCCATGATGGCGCCTAACGACGAGATGAGAATGCCCGCGAACAAAAGACCGGCCACGTCAAGCTTGCTGTTTTGACCGACATACGCAAGCGTTTCTATTTCGCTCACGTTAAGCCCCGATATATGCCCAAGCTGCCCAAACAAGCTGGCAACGCCTCCGGCAATCAAAACGCCCAGGATGGTCCCCACCACCGAGCCAAACGTTTTAACCGACCAGCCGCCAATAAGGTACATGCCCACAACGGTCACCAGCACCACCACGAGCACCGCCGACCAAAACGGCGAGGCACCGCTATACACCAGCGGCAAGAACAGAAGGAAAATGCACGCGAACGTGAACGCCAAGCCCACCGCCGACAGCGTGCCCGACTTGCCGCCCACAGCGCACAGCAGCACTAAGAACAGCCCGATGAGCCCCCAGAGCACCAACCCGCGGTCGTAGTTGTACACCGTGGCAACCAGCGCGCCGTCTTGACCCTGGTTCACCAGCACCACCACGTGAAGGCCTGGTTCGCAATACGCGCCGGAATTGTTCGAGTACGGGCTTGTCGCCTCAACCTGATTGCCCGCGAACTGGCCGTCGGTGATGGTAAGCAGCACGCGCTGATTGCCCTGCATTTCCCCTGAATCGCTTAGGCCCACGTCGCTTGTAAGGACCTCGTCAACGGTAGCCTTCGCAAACTGGCTGCCGCCAGTCGGGCGCAACGGAACGCGCTCGATGCCCGCATTAAGCCAGAGCACACACCCGGCAAACGCCACAAGCATCAGCATGAACGCAGCAGCGAAAATCCGTGAACGCTTGCTGTGACCTTTGTGTGCGTCAGCGCGCACCTTTGCCGTTGCCTGCTTTGCATCCATGTTCGCTCCTTGTTCGTCTTTTGATACGGAGCTGACCCTATCGGCCAAGAGGCGGCGGAACAAGCCAGGTCACAAGGTATCCAGCGCAATTTTGCCCGTCCCTTACGGCAAGGTAACAGGCGCCTGATGCCCAAGAGAGAATGTATCCCGCGCGCATGGAACGCAAAAAGTTAGGGAGTCAGAACCCTACGGAGACATTGGCTCGTGCGTACAAAAAAGGGAGCCCCCGTATGGAGGCTCCCTCGAAACGCTTGCCTTGCTGGCTTTTGCTGGCCTTACTGGGCCTTCTTGGCCTCGATGGCTGCCTGGCCGGCGGCCAGACGGGCCAGCGGCACGCGGTAGGGGCTGCAGGACACGTAGTCAAGGCCGATGGCATTGAACGTGTGAATGGAGTCCGGATCGCCGCCGTGCTCGCCGCACACGCCGCAGGTCAGGTCGGGGTTGCCCTGGTGACCCAGCTCGACGCCCATCTTCACCAGCTTGGCAACGCCGGGGTCGACCGTGGCGAACGGGTTGAAGGGCAGCAGACGCTCCTGCAGGTACTGCGGGATGAACTCGGCCTCGACGTCGTCGCGGCTGAAGCCGAACGTCGTCTGGGTGAGGTCGTTGGTACCGAAGGAGAAGAAGTCGGCCTTCGTGGCGATCTCATCGGCGGTGACGGCAGCACGCGGCAGTTCGATCATGGTGCCGATCTGAATGTTAAGCTCGACACCCTGCTCGGCGGCAACCTCGGCGATGGTCTGCTCGGCGACCTCGCGCAGCTTGGCCAGCTCGGGAACCACGGACACCAGCGGGATCATAATCTCGGGCTTGGGGTCCAGGCCCTCCTTCTTCAGCTGGGCGGCGGCGGTTGCGATGGCGCGCACCTGCATCACAGGGAGGATGGGGTACACGATGCCCAGGCGGCAGCCACGAAGACCCAGCATGGGGTTGGCCTCTGCCATGGCGTCGATCTGCTCCATGAGGGCGCGCTTCTCGGCGATGACGCCCTTGTCGCCGCCGGTGGCCTCGAGGCGGGCGATCTCGACGTCGAGGGCACGCGGGCTCTCCAGGAACTCATGCAGCGGCGGATCGAGCAGGCGCACGATGACCGGCAGGCCGTCCATGGCCTTGAACATGCCGTAGAAGTCGCCCGTCTGAGCCTCGAACAGCTGGTCGACGGCCTTCTGGCGGACATCCTCGTCGTCGTTGAGGATGAAGGTCTGGATGATCTGCTTGCGATCGCCCAGGAACATGTGCTCGGTACGGCACAGGCCGATGCCCTGCGCACCGAAGTCGCGGGACAGCTGTGCGTCCTCGGGGTTGTCGGCGTTGGCGCGCACACCCAGGGTGCGGAACTCGTCGGCCCATTCCAGGATGGTGTCCAAGTCGCCGGTGAGCTCGGGAAGCACCAGCTCGACGGCGCCGAGCACCACAATGCCGGTGGTGCCGTCCAGCGAGATCATGTCGCCTTCCTTGATGACGACATCGGTGCCGGAGACAACGGCCTGCTTCTTCTCAGCGTCGATCTTGAGAGCCTCGACGCCGCACACGCACGGGGCGCCCATGCCGCGGGCGATAACGGCAGCATGGGAGGTCTTGCCGCCATGGCTGGTCAGGATGCCCTCGGCGGCGATCATGCCGGCCAGGTCGTCGGGGTTGGTCTCCCAGCGGACGAGCACGCACTTGCGGCCGGCCTCTGCGGCGGCCACGGCGTCGGCAGCGGAGAACACGGCCTCGCCGACGGCAGCGCCCGGGGAGGCGTTCAGGCCGCGGGCCAGCACGTCGTACTCGGCGTTCTTGTCGAACTGCGGGTGCAGCAGCTGGTCGAGCTGCTCGGGCTCGACGCGCATGACGGCCTCCTCCTTGGAGATGAGGCCCTCCTTCTCCATCTCGATGGCGATGTGCAGCGCGGCGGCGGCGGTGCGCTTGCCGACGCGGGTCTGCAGCATGTACAGCTTGCCCTGCTCGATGGTGAACTCGATGTCGCACATGTCGCGGAAGTGGTTCTCGAGGACGACGAAGATCTCCTCGAGCTGCTTGCCGGCCTCTTCAAGGCCCTCGACGTGCTTCAGCTCGGCGATGGGGCTGGTGTTGCGGATGCCGGCCACGACGTCCTCGCCCTGGGCGTTGACCAGGTAGTCGCCGTAGAACTCCTTCTGGCCGTTAGCGGGGTTGCGCGTGAACGCGACGCCGGTGGCCGAGGAGTTGCCCTTGTTGCCGAACACCATGGACTGCACGTTGACGGCGGTGCCCAGGTCATCGGCGATCTTGTTCTTCTTGCGATACAGGACGGCGCGGGGGTTGTTCCAGCTGCCGAACACGGCCTCGATGGCCAGCTTGAGCTGCACCATGGGGTCCTGCGGGAAGGCGACGACGCCATCGACCAGCAGGCTGGGATACTCGACGCCGGAGACGTTCTCGGAGAAGATCTTCTTGAACTCGGCCACGAGCTCCTGCAGGTCCTCTGCGGTCAGGTCGGTGTCGGAAGCGGCGTTGCGGCTGTTCTTCATGACGTTGATGGCGTTCTCGAACAGATCGCCGTCCAAGCCCATGACCACGTTGGAGAACATCTGGATGAAGCGGCGATAGGAGTCCCATGCGAAGCGCGGGTTCTCCGTCTGCTTGATCAGGCCGTTGATGGACTGATCGTTCAGGCCCAGGTTCAAAACCGTGTCCATCATGCCCGGCATGGACATGGGAGCGCCGGAGCGCACGGAGACCAGCAGCGGGTCCTCGGCGTCGCCGATCTTCTTGCCGATGCGCTTTTCCAGGTCAAGACGATACTCGTGAATGGTGTCGAGCGCGCCCTCGGGCCAGGTGTTGTCTGCGTTGGCATACTCCATGCAGGTTTGGCACGTGATGGTGAATCCCGGAGGCACCGGCAGGCCGATGTTGGCCATTTCGGCCAGGTTGGCGCCTTTGCCGCCAAGGATGGCCTTCATATTGGTGTTGCCCTCGGTGACGTTGTTGCCCTCGGCGTCCTTGCCGAAAGCGTACACACGCTTGACTTCTGCAGTCACTTTCTTACTCCTAACGTAAGGTCGTCCGAAAACGGGACTTAGTTCAATCAGGACCGTATTACTATATCAGCACCTTGCGGGTGAGCCCGTTCGTAGTACCGCAAAATCTCTTGAGCGGTTTCCTCAACGGCGCGATTTTCGGTGTGAATGACGATGGCCCCCAGTTTTCGCATGAGCGCGCGGGCGCGTTCGAGGTCCTCGTAGACGTATTCGGGGTCGGCATATTGCGATGCGGCCACGGCTGCGTTGCCCAAGCGGCGCTGCCGGATCCCCACCAAAACATCGGCGGTGGTCATCAAGCCGAACAGGCGCGTGCGGTCCACCTCGTACACCTCCTTCGGGGGCTCGGTGGACGGGTCGAGCGGGATGTTGGAGACCTTGTAGCCCTGCTGCGCCAGGTAGATGGAGGTAGGCGTCTTCGACGAGCGCGACACGCCGAGCAGCACGATGTCGGCCTGAGACATCTCCTGCGGGTTGCGGCCGTCGTCGTGGGCGATGGTGAACTCGATGGCCTCGATGCGGCGGAAGTAATGCTGGTCGGCAACGTGCAGGCCGCCGGGGCGCTTCGAAGGGGTCTGCCCCGACAGCTTGGCGATGGCGTTCATGGCGTCGGTCATAAGGTCGACCGCCACCACGTTGGGCAGGCTCTCGCAATAATCCGACAGGCTACGGCGCAGATCGCCGTCGACGAGCGTGTAGAAGATGAGCAGGTTCTCGTCGCCTTTCAGGCGCTTGTGCAGCTGGCCGTGCTCGGCGATGAACTGCTTGACCTCCTCGAACGAGCGCACATGCGGAAGCACCTCGATGTTGGGGTTCGTGACGCCGAACTGGGCGGCTGCGGCGCGGGCCAAGGCCTGTGCGGTAAGCCCCACCGAGTCGCTGACGACATGGATGGTGGGCAGCGGCGTGGTGTTCTCGTGCACGATGAACTCGCCTTGCATGGGCGTCCTCCTTGCAGACGGTGTCTTGCGGGTATGGAAAAGGGGCGGCAGGCCGTATAGGCCGCCGCCCCTTGAAGTGTACACGCTTTCGCGTTGCGGGGCGCGCGAGGTTGCCCTCGCCTCCCCTTCGCTACCGGTTGAAAACGGTAACCGACACTATTTGGACTTCGCCATCTTGCCGAAGTCGGCCACGTTGGCGAACACAGCCACGAAGCGGTTGAGCAGGCGCAGGCGGTTATCGCGCAGGGCCGCGTCCTCGTCCATAACCATGACGTCGGCGAAGAAGCCGTCGATGGGCGCGCGCAGGGCGGCCAGCTGGGACAGCGCGGCTGCGAAGTCGTCGGATGCAAGCGCGGAGGCCACGGCCTGCTCGGCGGTTGCCACGGCGCCCGCGAGGGCGCGCTCAGGTTCGGTGAGCAGAGCCTCGTCCACGTCCTCGCCCAGCTCGGGCTTGCGCAGGTTGTTCGCACGGGCGTAAGCCGTTGCCAGGTTGTCGAACGCCTCCGCATCGTTGGCGCGGGCATCCTCGAGCGCATGGGCGCGCTGGCTGATGACGGCCGGCTCCTCCACGCCCGCGGCCAGCACGGCGTCGATGGTGTCGGCGCTGATGCCGGCATCGCGCAGCATGACCTTGGTGCGAGTGACGAAGAAGTCCACCACCTCGGCGCGCACGGCTGCCGCATCGAAGGCAACGCCCTGGTCGGCGAAGCTGGCAAGCGACTCGTCGATGGCGGCGGCAAGCGAGATGGGCAGGCCAGCCTCGAGCATGTTCACGATGCCGATGGCGCTACGGCGCAGCGCGAACGGGTCGGAAGAGCCGGTGGGACCCTGGCCGACCGCGAACAGGCCGCAGATGGTGTCGAGCTTGTCGGCCAAGGCGACCAGCTTGCCCACCGTGGTGTCGGGCAGCGCATCGCCGGCGAAGCGCGGCTGATAGTGCTGGCCGATGGCCTGGGCGACCTGCGGCGTTTCCCCGGAGGCGGCGGCGTAGTAGCTGCCCATGACGCCCTGCACGCTGGTGAACTCGATGACGGCGTTGGTGACCAGGTCGGCCTTGCACAGGCGCGCGGCACGCTTCGCATCGGCGGCGTCGGCGGCGTCAAGCTGCGCGTCGGCGGAAAGGGCGCAGGCCAGCTTCTCCAAACGCTCGGCCTTCTGGCGAACCGTGCCCAGCGACTCCTGGAACACCACCTTGTCGAGTTTCTCGATATAGGACTCCAGCGGGTGCTTGAGGTCCTCCTCGTAGAAGAACTTCGCGTCGTCGAGACGGGCGCGCACCACGCGCTCGTTGCCGTCGATGATGGTGGCTGCGCATTCAGGGTTGCCGTTGGACACGATGATGAACTTATTCGTCAGCTTGCCTGCCGCATCGTAGAGCGGGAAGTAGCGCTGATGCATGAGCATGGCGTCGACGATGATCTCCTCGGGCACCTGCAAAAACTCCTCGTCGAAGGTGGAGACGAGCGGCTGCGGGTACTCGGACAGGTTGACCACCTCGAGCAGCGTCTTCGCGGGGAGGTCGGCGGTGAAGCCGGTTTCAGACTCGATGGCGGCCACGCCCTCGCGGATGATGCGCTCGCGCTCGGCCTGCGTGGGGATCACGAAGGCGGCGCGGATGACGTCGAGCAGGTTCGCGGCGGTATCCACTGTGTGCTTGCCGGGAGCCAGCACGCGATGGCCCATGGTGAAGTTAGAGGACTCGGCGCCGGCGAAGCTGACGGGCAGGACGACCTCGTCGAGCATGGCCACGATCCAGCGCACCGGGCGAACGAAGTACTCGCGATACGCGGCCCAGCGGCAGGAGCGGGGCCACTTGACAGCGGTGATGAAGCCCGCCAGCACATCGGGCAGCAGGTCGGCCACGGGCGTTGCCGGGATGTTCTTGGTGGCGAACACGTACTCGGTGCCGTTGACCTCGCGACGCTCGAGGCTCTCGGGATCGAGGCCCTTGCCACGGGCGAAGCCGATGGCCGCCTTGGTGGGGTTGCCGTCGGCGTCGAAGGCGATCTTGGCCGCAGGGCCCTTGTACTCCTCGACGAGCGCCTCGGTGGCGTCGGCCACGCCGTAGGCCATGACGATCAGGCGGCGGGGGCTGGAGTGGATCTCGATGGAATCGTAGGGGATGCGCGCATCGGCAAACGCCGCGGGCACCATCTTCTCAAGCTGCTTGTTGGCGGAATCGAGGTCGAACGCGGGGATCTCCTCCACGCCGATCTCGAACGCGAGAGTGTGCTTATCGGCCATGGTTACTCCCCTTTCCCGTTCTGAACGTCCTGATCGTCGCCGACGACGGTGGCGATGTAGGAGGCGCAGCACTCCTTGACCATGGAGCGCACGCGCAGGATGTAGGCCATGCGCTCGGTTGCGGAGATGACGCCTCGGGCGTCGAGCAGGTTGAACGTATGGCAGCACTTCAACACCCAGTCATAGGCGGGCAGCGGCAGGTTGTGCTCCAGGCACAGGCCGGCCTCGCGCTCATACTGGTTGAAAGCCTCGAACAAAAACTCGGTGTTGCCCACCTCGAAGTTGTACGTGGAGAATTCGCGCTCGTTCTCCAGGTACACGTCGCCGTAGGTGAACTCCACGCCGTCGTCGCCGCGGGCCCAGATGATGTCGTAGACGCTGTCGACGCCCTGGATGTACATGGTCAAGCGCTCAAGGCCGTACGCGATCTCCACGGGCACGGGGGCGCACTCGAAACCGCCAACCTGCTGGAAGTAGGTGAACTGCGTGACCTCCATGCCGTTGAGCCACACCTCCCAGCCAAGGCCCCATGCGCCGAGCGTGGGAGACTCCCAGTCGTCCTCGACGAAGCGCACGTCATGCTTGTCCGGATCGATGCCGATGGCGCGGAGGCTGCCCAGGTACAGGTCCTGGATGTTGTCCGGGCTGGGCTTCATGAGCACCTGGAACTGGTAGTAGTACTGCAGGCGGTTGGGGTTCTCGCCGTAGCGGCCGTCGGTGGGACGGCGGCAACCCTGCACGTAGCAGGTGCGCCACGTGTCGGGGCCCAACGAGCGCAGCGTGGTGGCGGTGTGGTTGGTGCCAGCGCCCACGGCGCCGTCGTAAGGCTGCAAAACGACGCAGCCCTGGGCGGCCCAGTAGTGCTGCAGATTCATGACGATGTCCTGGAACGTGGGCGGCTGCGAGCCGGCACATCCCGTTGTCGCGTTCGCGGCGAAGGTTTCGGTTGACATGGTTCTCCTTGTCTGGTTCCGCTGGTCCTTGCTTGCCTACTTGAAAACTGTCGGACGACGCGCCCCTACTCCAGCAAGCCGAAGTCGGGCACGGGCCAATATACCAGCACGCCCCTGCCCGTTACCGAGCTTGCGGGGACCGCGCCGAAGTATCGCGAATCCTGTGAGTTGGTGCGATTGTCGCCCATCACCCAGATGCAACCGGAAGGAACGGTGTACGGGAAGGTGATGGTGGAATTGGTGAGCGGCAGCGTGGGCTTGCCGTGGGTGTAGGGTTCCGTTTGAGCCTCGCCGTCAATGTAAAGGAAGCCGTCGCCGTCGATGTCGATGGTCTGGCCGGCGGTGGCTATGCAGCGCTTGATGAGCGTGCGACCCGGGATCTCGGGATCGGAAAACGTGACGATGTCGCCGGGTTGCGGGTCGCGGAAATAGTAGCTGACCTTTTCGGCGAACACCATGTCGCCGGTCATGATGGTCTCCTCCATGGAGCCGGAGGGAATCTCGTAAGCGGTGAAGACGTACGTGCGCAGCGCCCAGGAAAGCCCCAGGACGAATGCGATCATGATGAGAAGGCTCACGAATGAGCGCAGTATTCCGCCCTTTTCCCCCGTGGCGTGCTGACCTGCGGCCATGATGTCGTACGTTTCCTTTCTACAGGGCCCGCGCAAGCGGCGCCCGATAAGCGCTTAGCTGCCTATGATACCGCGCTGCGGCTACCGCTGCCCTTCGGTCGATAAAGATTGCAGAAATGCCCGGTCGACATCGGGCAGCTCCATGCCATCGAGCAGGTCGGGGCGCAACCGCAAGGTGCGCTCGAGGCTTTGCTCGCGGCGCCACCGGTCGACCGCACCGTGGTTGCCGGACAGCAGAACCGCCGGCACCTCCATGCCGTTGAAGCTGGCAGGGCGCGTGTACTGGGGGTATTCCAACAAGCCGTCGGCGAAGCTTTCGCCCAAGGCGCCCGTTTCGGCGCCCAGGACGCCGGGAAGCTTGCGCACCACGGCGTCGATGACCACCATGGACGCCAGCTCGCCGCTGGTGAGCACGTAATCGCCCAGCGAGATGACCTCGTCGGCCAACGTGTAGGCACGCTCGTCGACACCCTCGTAGTGGCCGCAAATGAACAGCAGGCGGTCCTGCTTGGCAAGCTCGCAGGCGCACGCGTCGTCGAAACGGCGGCCCTGCGGCGCCAGGAAGATGGTGTAGGGCTTGGAAGCCGCCCGATCGGCAGCGACGGAGACGTCGCTAAGCGTTTGCTCGGCAGCGGCGGAAGCAGAGCCTTCGCCGGGCGCCTGACCGGCACCGAAGCTGTCGCCGGGTATCTGGCCGGCAACGTCGGAAGCGCCCTCCCCCTGGGCCGGTTCGGCAGGCGCTGCAATAGAACCCTTGCCCGTTGCTGCGCACAGCGATTCGTAAGCTTCGAAGATGGGAGCGCACTTCATGACCAGGCCGTCACCACCGCCGTAGGGCTCGTCGTCGGTGGTGCGATGGCGGTCGTGCGTCCAATCGCGCAGGTCGTACGCCTTGAAATCCAGGATGCCCTTTTCCTGGGCGATGCGCATCATGGAAGCGCCCATGACGGATTCGTACATATCGGGAAACGTGGACAACGTTTCGATGATCATGGGTACCTCCACAGGTTACAGATCGAGCAGGCCTTGCGGCACGTTGACGTATATGCAGCGCGTCTGCTCATCCACCCCTTCGAGAAACTCGTCCACAACGGGAATGAGCACGGGGCCTTCCTGGCCCTCGCGCGCAACTTCCAGCAGATGCTGGCCGGGCATTTCGTTGATGGCCACGGCGGTGCCGATGGTGCCGGCTTCGGCGTCCACCACCGTGAAGCCCTCGATGCCGCCTTCCTGCAGCTCGAGCACGTCATCGGGAAGGTCTTCCCGGCGCGCAAGAACATAGCAGCCCACCAGGGCATCTGCCTGGTTGGCATCGACGACGGTATCGAAGAACACCGTAGCGCCGCCCCGGGCCTCGGGACGGACTTCCACCACGGTGCCTTGACGCGGAACATCGATCGCCGGAGGCACGAAAGCGCAAAAGAGGCCTTCTTCAAGCAAAAAAGGGAGACCCGCCACGCTACGCGCGACGAGCCCTCCCTTCAAGTGCTTAGCTTTCGTGAATTCGGCTACGCGAACCCAAGCGCCCATTAATCGAGCAGCTCCACGTCGACATGGGTGTTCGTGGAAGAAGCCGCGGCACGCGCAAGCGTGCGGATGGCCTTAATCACGCGGCCCTGACGGCCGATGACCTTGCCCGCGTCCTCCTCGTTGACACGAACTTCGACGAAGATGGAGCCATCTTCGGTTTCGCGCGCATCGATGACCAAGTCGTCCGGGTTATCGATGAGCGGACGGATCACGGACTCTACGAGCCCAGCGATTTCCTCGGTCTGCGCTGCCATAAGCTTACGCCTGCTCGCGGAACTTCTTGATGAGGGCGGCAACCGTGTCGGTGGGCTGAGCGCCGTTGGCCAGCCACTTGTCGCACTTCTCCAGGTCGATCTTGATCATTGCGGGCTCGGTCAGCGGGTTGTAACGGCCGATGTCGTCGATGAACTTGCCGTCGCGCGGGCAACGGGCATCGGCAACGACGATACGGTAGTACGGACGCTTCTTGGCGCCGTGACGGGCCAGGCGAATCTTAACCATGAAGAGTAACTCCTTCTTGTTCTTACTTGAATCCTCTTTGCCAGCCCGCAAAAAAGCGCGCAGCAAAACAGCAGTTGTTTATGATAAGGCGAAACGCCTCGATTGACAAGCCTTCGGTTCGGTTATCACCAGGCGTTCACGAATAAAGCGGACAAATGGAGTGTCGCGAGAGGTGCCCGAAAGCCCCCTAGCAACCGCGAGCCGCAACTTCTAACGAACCGGATCGCTTGCGCTCGTGGCAACCTTGCGATTGCCGGCGAAGGGAGTCTGCATTCCCCACGCCTCTCGAACCTCTAAACCCGACCGGGCGGTCAGTCAGCCTCAGCAGGGCTGGGCAGTGTCGAGCGTGTCGATGTAGTAAACGAACATGTCCTCATAGCCGCCGAGACCGTCGATGAAGCCACCGGGGATCATGCCGACCTTCGTGAAGCCCATGGACTCGTACAGGTGCTGGGCAGCCTCGTTGGAGGCGACCACGGCGTTGAACTGCAGGCCGCGGAAACCCTTTTTGCCGCAGGTCTCGATGCAGTTCTCCACCAGCTTACGGCCAAGGCCGAGGCCGCGCGAGGCGGATGCCACGGCGAAGCTGGCGTTGGCGATGTGCGCGCAGCGCCCGATGCCGTTGGGATGCAGGATGTACATGCCGAAGATGATGCCGTTCACATCGGCCACCATGGTGGCGGTCTGAGCGGAGAAGAACTCGTCGGCGTTCTGCTCGGTCAGCGGCGTGACCTGCGGGAACGCATCGCCCGCTTCCACAACCTCGTTCCAGATGCGCACCATGGCCTTGATATCGTCTGCGGTGTACGGACGGATCTGCAGCTCCATTGGTTTCCCCTTTCGTTTTCAGACGCTCCCCTGTTGCGCCTGCCAAGTATCAGTTTCGCACATTACGCCAAGCCCTGCGCTTGTCGCAGGGGCAAGCGCTTCTGGCGCCGGCGTCCCGGCAAAGCCGGCAAGGACGCCGACAAAGCATCGCGAGCACGGGCCTTATGCGCCACGCCCGCGAAGCCGATGATGGAATGCGGTGTGCCGCAGCCTTGCGAGGTACCGGCAACCGCATTGTCGAGCGGCTCCAGCAACCGTCACGCGGACCGGTGCTATTTGATGTCGCCCATCATATCCTGGATCTTCTTTAGGTCCGACATCTTCATGCCGCCCATGCCCGGGATGCCGCGGGGGCGCTTACCCTTCTTGCCGCGCTTGCCCTTGCCGCCCATCTCCTCGACGGCCGGCATCATGCGCTTCATCATCTTCTTCGTCTCATTGAACTTCTTCATGAGCTGGTTGACCTCGGTGACAGACACGCCGGCGCCGGCGGCGATGCGAGCGCGGCGGCTGCCGTTGAGCAGGTCGGGCCTCTCGCGCTCGGCCTTGGTCATGGAGTTGATGATGACCTCCATGCGATCGAGCGCGCCCTCGTCGACCTGGCCCTGGCCTAAGGCCTTGTCGCCGCCGGGAAGGGCGCTGATGAGCTTGGAGACGCCGCCCATCTTGCGGATCTGGCGGTTCATGGTGACGAAGTCGTTGAGCGTGAGCTGACTTTTCATGAGACGCTCGGTCTCGGCCTGCTCCTCTTCCTGCTGCTGGACCTTCACCGCCGACTCGATGAGGCTGAGCATGTCGCCCATGCCCAGGATGCGGCGGGCCATGCGGTCGGGATGGAACTCCTCGAGCGAATCAGGCTTCTCGCCGGCGCTGATGAACTTGATGGGCTTGCCCGTGACCTCGCGGATGGAAAGCGCGCCGCCGCCGCGGGCGTCGCCGTCCATCTTCGACATGATGACGCCGTCGAAATCGACGCGCTCGGAGAAGGCAGCGGCCACATTGACCACGTCCTGGCCGGTCATGGCGTCGACGACCATGAGGATCTGATCGGGCTTGACGGCCGACTTGATGGCCTGGGCCTCTTCCATCATCTGCTCGTCGACGTGCAATCGGCCCGCCGTGTCGACGATGACCACGTCGCGCAGGTTGTCGATAGCATCCTGCACGCCGCCCTTGGCGATGGACACCGGGTCCTTGCCGTCGCCACGGAACACGCGCACGCCGATCTCGTTGCCGAGCGTTTCCAGCTGATCGGCTGCAGCGGGACGGTAGACGTCGCAGGCGGCCAGCAGCGGGCTATGGCCTTCCTGCTTCAGACGGTACGCCAGCTTGGCGGCCGCAGTGGTTTTACCGGAGCCCTGCAGGCCCACGAGCATGATGACGTTGGGGATGCGGCTGGAGAGCACCAGCTTGCTATCGGTGCGGCCGAGCAGCTCGGTGAGCTCGTCGGTGACGATCTTGATGACGTTTTGCGTCGGGGACAGGGAGTCGAGCACCTCGGCATCAAGGCAGCGCTCCTTCGTGCGCGCCACGAACTGCTTGACCACCTTGAAGTTGACGTCGGCTTCGAGCATGGCCATGCGCACCTCGCGCATGGCGGAGTTGATGTCGTCCTCGGTCAGGCGGCCCTTGCCGCGCAGGCCCGAGAAGATGCCTTGCAGGCGATCGGAAAGGTTATCGAACATGAGCGCCTCTTCTTGCGTGTCGCGTATGCTTACAATCTTTTGGATTATAGCCGATGGACGGCGGGCGGAAACCTTCGGCCGGTAAAACAGCGAAGCGAGCCCATAAGGGCCCGCTTCGAGCGATTAGCGCACGGATTCGTAGAGCAGGATCCCGTCTCCGCAGTCCTTGGCGACGATCCCGCCGGTGTCCACGAGGTGCTTGAGATAGACGATGCCCTGGGTGAGCATGATGTAGCGCTGCATGATGGGGATGTCCTCCCAGTCGTCGAAGGGCACGTTCCACCTGATGGCGCGGATGATCTGATACCCCGACAAGCGCGGGTTGCGCGCGACGATGCCGCGCACCTCGTCAAGGCGCTTCAAGTGATGCTGGGCCAGCCAATCAAGGCGCTGCTCGAAATCGGGGCGGATGGGGCCGTGCGAATGGAACAGCTGCGAGATATGCAGGTCCTGCACGCGCTTGATGCTGTCAAGATATGCCTGCAGCCCGTCGCCTTCGCGCGGGAACAGCGCGATGGAGGGGCTGATGACGAACAGCGCGTGGTCGCCGCCGAACAGGATGCGGCTTTGCGGCTCGAACAGCGACAGATGTCCAGGCGTGTGGCCGGGCGTCTCCACGACCTGCAGCTCGTAGCGACCCACCGTAACCGTTTCGCCTCCGCGCACGAAAGCCGTCCGCAGGCGCTGCGGGTCGAACAGGGGCTGCTCGATACCCAGGCGCGCAGCCGTGGTGGCGTCGGACAGCGCCACGCCCTGCTGGCGATACGTCCGCGTGAGCGCATCGACGAACACGCCGGTGCGCGTGACGCGCGCCTCGCCCAGCTCGACGCCGCCCACGAACAGCGGCGCGCCCTCGGGGACCACGCGGTCGATCAGGCCGGCATGGTCCAGGTGGAAGTGCGTAAGGAACCACTTGGCGCGGCCGCGGTCCACGCCCAGCTCGTCGAGGGCGTCCGACAGCACCTTCGCGCCCTCATCGGAAGGCGCGCCGGTATCCACCACAAGCGCTTCGCCCTGGTCCATGATGACGTAGCAATTGGTGGCGGAGGTGGAGATGTTCTCGAAGGGCACCTGCACAAGATACACGTCGGGCGCGTGGAACACCTGTTCGATGCAAGCCGAGGTATCCATGGCGGTTAGGCTTGGCGCTGATCGAACGCGCCGACAAGAGCGCGAGCGAAATCATGGGCATCGAAGTCGCGCAGGTCGTCAAGGCCCTCGCCCACGCCGATCTTGATGATGGGCAGCTCAAGCTCGTGGCTGACGGCAAGCGCGATGCCGCCCTTGGCCGTGCCGTCGAGCTTCGTGACGATAAGCGCGTCAAGCTCGAGCTCGCGGTTGAACTCGCGCGCCTGCTGCAAGCCGTTCTGACCGGTGGTGGCGTCGATGACGAGCACGGTGTAGACGGGCAGCTTCGAGCGCTTGCGCACCACGTTGACGACCTTCGCCAGCTCGCGCATGAGGTCTGCCGAGGTGTGAAGGCGCCCGGCGGTGTCGATGAGCACCAGGTCGGCGTCTTCGGCCTCAGCGCGCTCGATGGTGTCGTAGCACACGCTTGCCGGATCGGCGCCGCGCTCACGCGTGACCATCTCCACGTCGGCTCGGTTCGCCCACACCTCGAGCTGCTCGATGGCGGCGGCGCGGAACGTGTCGGCGCTGCCCAAGATGACCTTGCGGCCGGCGTCGTGCGCTTCCTTGGACAGCTTGCCCACCGTGGTGGTCTTGCCCGTGCCGTTGATGCCCACGAACAGCACGCACGCCGGCTCGCCGCCGAGGATCTCCTGACCGCCTTCGGTGAAGGTGTCGGCGATCTGGTCGTTGAGCATGTCGAGCACGGCATAGGCATCGGGAAGCGCCTTGCGCGTGGCCTGGTCGCGCAGGTTCTCAACGATGTCGCACGCCGCCGCGCCGCCGATGTCGGCCAGGATGAGCGTTTCCTCCAGGCCGTCCCAGAACTCCTCATCCAGGTCGGGACCGCGATCGAGAAGGACGTTCATCTCCTCCTTGAACTTGTCGCGCGAACGTTGCAGCCCTTGGCTGATGCGGTCGAAAAATCCCATGTTGCTCCCCTTGTATCGCAAACCGTCGCATAGTGCGCGGCGCCTTGCGCCGCCATTACCCGACGGCGCGCCCGCAAGCGAGCCCAAGCCTAACGGACCGTCGATCGCACCACGCGTTTCTTTTCGGAAAGAAGTATACCCCGCCGCAGCGGACAAGGCATCCCAGGCAGCAGGCGAACATGAATTACACGGGGAACGTACGGCGGTTACCGGTTGCAACCGGTAACCGCTCGGCGCAAGTCGCCAACGTAAAGCGTCTTTCGGCCCTCAACGCCACAGGCGATCGCATCAACCCCCGCACCGAATGCCACGACCTGGCAGGGGGGCGGCCGTCAAGCCCCTTCCCTATTCCGCGTACTTCAGGGCGTGATCGAGCTTCTGGCTGATCACCTTGGTGACGCCGTCGGATTGCATGGACACGCCGAACAGCACGTCGGACATCTCCATGGTGCGCCGCTGGTGCGTGATCATGATGAGCTGCGTGTCGTTGCGGATGGACTGCAGATACGCCGTGAGCCTGCGCAGGTTGCTGTCGTCGAGCGCCGCCTCAACCTCGTCGAGGATGTAGAACGGCGCGCTGCGGATGCGGTAGACCGCGAACAGCAGCGCAAGCGCCGTGAGCGACTTCTCGCCACCGGACATGAGCATCATCTTCGTGATGCGCTTGCCCGCCGGCTGCGCGCTGACCTCCACGCCGGTGTTCTCCAGGTCGTCGGGGTCGGTGAGGATGAGCTCGGCCGAGCCGCCCGGGAACAAGGTAGCGAAGATGCTGCGGAAGTTGTCGTTGACCGCATTGAACGTGCTGACGAAATCGTCTTTCATGCGCGCATCGATGACGCGGACGATCTTGGCAAGGCTGCGGCGCGCGCCGTCTAAGTCTGCCAGCTGGGCCGCCAGGTAATCGTAGCGGCTGCGCAGCTGCTCGTACTCCTGGGCAGCATCGGGGTTGATGGCGCCCATGTTGGCGATGCGGCGGCGTAGCTTGAACGCGTTCTCCTCGGCGGCGCCGCGGTCGTCAAGCTCGGGCAACGCGAGCGCCGTCTCAAGCGGTACGCCCATATCCTGCACGATGGAGTTGACGGCAGCGTCGACGCGCACCTCCAGCCTGCCCTTCTCCACACGGGCGGCCGACAGGCGCGCGTTGATGTCGTCGTAGGCGTCATGGGCGGCCTTGGCCTGCTCGCGCGCGGCGGTGACCTGCGCATGCAGCCCGGCAGAGGAATCTTGCGCCTGTTGGGCCCGCTGCTCAAGGTTGTGCGTCCAGCGACGGGCGCTTGCGGTGAGCTCCTCGAACACCGCCAGAAGCGGCGCGATGCGGCGCTGCGCCACGATCTTGCGCGCCAGCTGGTTTTTCAGCTCGTCCTCGGCGGCGTCCACCGCGGCCACGTCGCGGCCGCGGGCATCCACGATTCGCGCGGTATAGGTATCGCGTTCGCGCAGCGTGGCAGCCGAGAGCTTGGCCTCCGAAAGGCCGTCGCGCAGCTGCGCCGCCTCCTTGCGAAGCGGCACCACCTTGGCTTCAAGCTCCTCGGTGCGCACGGCACGGGCTTGGGCCGCTTGCGCAAACTCGGCCAGCTGCGCCTCAAGCTTGTCGACGTTGGGGCGCGCCTCGGCGACCGTCTTATCCGCCTGCTGGCGCTGGCGCTCCACATCGGCGAACTCGCGGCGCGTGGACGCGAGCGCATCGGCGGCGCGCTTTGCCTCGGCCGACGCCGCCTGTGCAGCGCCTCGGCGCTCGGCCAGCTGCTGGGAGAACTGCAGGCTTTCGGCCTGGGCGGCACGCAACGCCTCCTCGGCTTGGCGCTCCATCTGTTCGGCTTCCTTGTGCTGTTCGGATGCGACGCGAAGCGAAGCGCGCAGCTCGTCGAGTTGACGCGCGCGGGCCAAGGCGCCCTCGGCGCCGGCGTCCACCGTTCCCACCGTGAGCTTGCCGCTGGGCCAAGCGATACATCCATCGGCCGACACGAAGCGCACAGGGGCAGCCGAGCGATCTTGCATGCGCGCCGCCTGAGCCTGACGCGCCGCCTCGAAGGTTTCGCACACCACCACGTCGCCGAGCAGGGCCTCCACCGTGGACGCTGCCTGCTCGGGGTATTCCAGCATGTCCACAAGCGCCGTACCGCCGAAAGCCTGCGCGGCCTGGCGCGCGGAGGCGCCGGAGCGCATGCCGCCGGCGGGAAGCAGCGACACTTGGCCGCCACGGCCGCTTTCCAGCACGCTGCCCGCAAGGCCCGCCGCCGCATCGACCGAAGGGGCCATGAGCGCCTCGGCATCGCCGGAGAGCAGATGCTCGACAAGCGCCTCGAAGCCCTGCGGTGCGCGCAGGGCGCGGGCCAGCGGCTCGAGCTGCTGGCCCGATATGCGCGCATGCTCCATGAGCCATGCGCGGGCAGGCCCGGCTGCGGCCGATGCGCGCTCAACCTCCTCGAGCGCGGAAATGCGGCTTTCGAGCGAGGTGGCCCGGCGATGCGCCTCATCGAGCGCGGCACGGGCGGCATCGCGCTCTTTAATGGCCGCGGCGACGGCGCCGCGCGCCTGCGATTCGGCCTGCTGGGCATCATCGAGCGAGCGCTGGGCGGAAGCACGGGCGTCCTCGAGCTTTTGAGCCTGCTCCTCAGCGTGGCCGAGCGCCAGCTCGAGCTCCTTGGCGCGCCCTTCCACCAGCTTGGCATGGGCCAAGCCGTTGGCAAGCGCCTCCTGCGTTTGCGACAGACGGCGCCGCGCGTCCTCGGAAGCGCGATCGTCGGCGCGGCCCTGGCGCTTGAGCTGATCGAGCTCGTCTTCTACGCTGCGGCGGGCCTGGGCGTTCTCACGGCGGGAGGCGTCAAGGCGCTCGACGGCGGCCTGCGCGGCTGCCAGGTCACGACGCACCGCCTCGAGCTGTGCCGTCGCCTGCTCGCGCTCGGCAACGGCCTCGGCGCGCTTGGCGCGGCCCGACTCCAGCTTCACGCGCACATCAGCCTCGAGGCCCTGTGCGCCGCGGCGCTTCTCATGCAACAGCAGCACGGCGCCGTCGAAGCGCTCGACTGTCGACGACGCACGCTGATAGCTGCGCGACAGGTCGCCTGCATTCTGAGTTTGCTTGCGGATCTGCTCCTGCAACGCCTCGGCGGCGGCTTCGGCCGTGGAAATGTCCTGATGACGGGCCTGAAGGTCTTCCACCAGCTGATGCTCGCCGGCGCAAGCCTCATCCCAGCTTTGACGCAGGCAACGCAGGTCGTCCACGGCCAGCGCCAAGCTGACGTCGGTAAGCTGCCCGGAGAGCTCTTGGTAAGCGCGGGCCTTCTTCGCCTTGCGCTCGAGCGGTCCGAGCTGGCGGCCCACCTCGCCCGCCACATCGCGCACGCGCGCGAACGTGGCATCCATGGCGGCCAGCTTGCGCTCGCTTTTCGCCTTGCGCTGCTTGTGCTTGAGCACGCCGGCGGCCTCCTCGATGAGCGCGCGGCGGTCCTCGGGCTTGGATTGCAGGATGGAGTCCAAGCTGCCCTGGCCGATGATCGAATGCGTGCCGGTGCCCAGACCGGAATCGTGCAGGATGTCGAGCACGTCCATGCGGCGCGCCACGCTGCCGTTGATGAGATACTCGCTTTCGCCGCTTCGATACATGCGTCGCGTGATGGAAACCTCGTTGAAGTCGACCGGCAGCTTGCCATCGGAGTTGTCGAGCACCAGCTCAACCTCGGCAAGGCCCGTGGCCTTTCGGGCCGACGAGCCTGCGAAGATGACGTCTTCCATAGCCTGGCCGCGCAGGTGCTTGGCGTTGCGCTCGCCAAGCACCCACAGCACGGCATCGGAGATATTGGATTTGCCGGAGCCGTTCGGACCCACCACGGCGGTGATGCCCGGCTCCAAGGAAAGCGCGCTTCTGTCGGCGAACGACTTGAAGCCCTTGAGCACGAGCGACTTCAAGTACATGTGCTAGCCCTGTTTCATGCTCTTATGCAGCTCGCGCTCATGCTTCTTGCGCGCCTTCTCCTCGGCACGGGCCGCAGCCTTGTCTGCCTTGGCCCGCTTGGCCGCGGCGGCCTTCTCGGCGCGGGCCTGCTCGTCCATGCCCAAACCGAAAAACTCGCCGAGACGCGACAGCGTGGACTTCGCCGCCTGGCTTTCCGCTTCCTTCTTCGTGCGGCCCGTTCCGCGCGCCAGACCCTGATTGCCTGCGAACACCTGCGCCACGAACGTGCGGTCATGCGGCGGTCCCTGCGTTTCCACCAGCTTATAGGTGGGCGTGATGCCGTCTTCCTGCAGGCGCTCCTGCAGCGCGCTTTTGGGGTTCTCCGGCTCGAGCGCCATGTCCTCGGACATGCGCGGGATAAGCGTGCGATAAATGAAATCGCGCGCCGCCTCCACGCCGCCGTCCAGGTACAACGCTGCCACCACGGCCTCGTAGACGTTTTCGAGCGCGGAATGCAGGCCGCGCTTGCCCGTGCCCGTTTCCGAGGAGCCGAACACGATGATGTCGGCGAAGCCAAGGCCCGACGCCACATCGGACAGGCTTGCGCCCGACACGAGCGCCACCTTGATGCGCGTCAGACCGCCTTCGTCGAGCTCATGGAAGCGCTCGAACGCGACGTCGGCGACGATGGCGCCCAAGATGGAGTCGCCCAGAAACTCCAGGCGCTCGTAGGAATACTTCACTGCACGGCCTTCGGTGGCCGATGGGTGCGTGATGGCGGACAAGATGAGCTGCTTGTTGGAAAACGAGTAGCCCAGAACCTCCTCCGCCCTCTGCAATTTTGAGGCTTGTTCTTCTGTAAAGGTCATGCAACCTCCGAAACCGGTATGAATGAGAATCGATGATGATACGACCATACCGCATAAAGCGGCTGGTCCCTATGGCGTTACTTGATTGTATCCGAGCCGTTTCCAGCCTGGGCCATGTGCTGAATTATTTCAGAAACGCCCTGGCGCACCACGCGCGCCGTGGTGAGCACGCCGTTTTCGATGGCCACCGCGCCCGAGCTTCCATGTCCGACGATGCAGGCGCCTTTCACGCCGAGAAGCGGGGCGCCGCCGTAGGTGTCGGGCGACACCTGGCTTTTCAAGCCCTTCAGACCGTCTTTGACGCACAGGGCGCCGATCTTGCCCTTCGTGGTGGACATCATGGCGTCCTTGATGGCGCTGAACAGCACCTTCGAGGCGCCCTCGATGGTCTTCAGGCACACGTTGCCGGTGAACCCGTCGGTGACCACCACTTCGTACTGCGCGCCGAGCACATCGCGGCCCTCGCAGTTCCCGGCGAAGTTGGTCAGGCGCTTGGCCATGAGCTGGTTGGCCTCCTGGGCAAGCGCGTTGCCCTTGGTGTCCTCCTCGCCGATGTTGAGAAGCGCGGCTTTGGGCGACTCGTAGCCCAAGATCTTCTGCGCATACACGCTGCCCATCTGGGCGAACTGCACCAGGTACTCGGGCTTGCAATCGGCGTTGGCGCCGACGTCGCACAGCACGATGGGGCGGACGGGGCTTGGCACGACCGTGGCCAAACACGGGCGCGAGATGCCCTTGATGCGTCCCATGACCAGCGTGGCGGCCGCCAAGCATGCGCCCGTGGAGCCGGCGGAGAAGAAACCCTGGGCCTGGCCTTCCTTGACCAGGCGGCAGCCCACCACGATGGAGCTGTCCTTCTTCTTGCGCACGGCTTGCGCGGGGTGCTCGGCCATCTCGATGACCTCGGCGGCAACCTGTGCGCGGCAGCGGGCATGCTGCGCGGCGAACGGCTCGACCACGTCGGCGGGACCGCAAAGCACCACGGTAAGCCCCTCGTCGGCGGCAAGCGCCGCCGCCACGCCCTCGAGCACGACCTCGGGAGCGTTGTCGCCGCCCATGGCATCCACTGCGATGGTGACGTTGTCTGTCATGTTGACACCCTTTCCCTAGCAGGCGTTGCGCGCCGAGCGGTCGGCGCTGCTAAACGCAAGAAAGCCTCTCTGCGCCAATGGCGCCGCAGAGAGGCTTCAAGTTGCAATTGCACGCTGTGACGGCGTTACTCCGTCTCGATGACCTCGCGGTTCTTGTAGAAGCCGCAGTTCGGGCACACGCGGTGGGGAAGCTTAGCCTCGCCGCACTGCGGGCACACGGAACGGGAAGGGGCTGCGATCTTGTCGTTGGCGCTACGACGTGCATGAGTGCGGGCGCGGCCCATTTTTTGCTTAGGTACTGCCATGATCTATCTCCTTGCTTTATGTCGGGCGCGCGTGGCGCTCGCTCGTTCGCTTGGTAAACACGCGAAGCGATATACTACCAAAGTGTTCCTGCGCATGCAAGTGCCTGTTCGCCAGGCGCACACAAACCCATGCAGGTTCCATAATCCGGGCAGTTACTCGCCCAGATCAAGGTCCTTCAACGCGGCGAAGGGGCTGACGCGGCCGTCGGACATGCGCGGCAGGCCGTCATCGGGCTGAGCGGAGCATGCGCACGGCCCCTCATTGAGGTTGGCGCCGCACTGCGCGCACAAGCCGGCGCAGTCCTCTCGGCACAGGGGCACGAGCGGAGCCTCCACCAGAAGCGCGGCGATGATGAGCGGCTCCAAATCGAGGATCTTGTCGGCGCCGAGCACCTCGAACTCGTCGTCGTCCATGTCCTCGGGAGCCGGACCGTCCTCGGAGAGCAGGAAGTAGCCTTCCACTTCCCCGTTGAGGTCCACCTGGAAGTCATCCAGGCAGCGTGCGCACGCGACCGTTGCCGTGCCGCGGGCGCTGCCCATGACCAGAAGCGCGTCACCGGTGTTGGTGACGGTGACGTTCCAATCCACGGGCTGCGAGAACGTATAGGTATCAGGACCCGCCTCAAGCGCCCCTAAGGCAAGCTGCCCTGCAAAAGAGGAGCTCTCCGTGGTAACGAAGAGCTCCGGCGGGACCTCGAACTTCACGGCGTCCATTATTGGCGACCCTGCGCCATGGCGTTGGCGTTGAGACGGTCGCGGCAACGGCGCACGTTGTTGAGCAGCGTATCGAGGCTTTGCTCGACGTGGCCGAACACCTCGTCTGCGTAGTCTTCCGCACCGGCGCGCGTCTGGCGCTCGAGCTCGCGCGCATCGGCGACCAGCTGGTCGGCCTGCTGCTGGGAGATACGCACGATCTCCTGCTCGGAGGCGATGGTCATCGCCTGGCTGCGCGCATCCTCGATCATGCGGTTGGCCTCGGCCTCGGCATCATCGAGCAGGCTTTGACGCTCGCGCACGATCTGGCGCGACTGCGAGAACTCGCTGGGGAACGTGTCGCGGATCTCATCCATGATCTCGAAAGCTGCAGCGATATCCACCTGGCGCAGGTTGCCCTTGCCGAACACCGGCTTAGAGTCCTCAAGCAGAATCGAGAGCTCTTCCAAAAGCCCCAGAACCCCTGTTTCGTCCATGATGATCCTTCCACCCAGGCTTGCTGCGTTTGAAAACTGCGTTTAGGCACACGGGCATAAGGCCACGCATGCAGATAAGCATGATAGCATGCCGCCCGCCGCTTGCGCCTGAAGAACAAAGCATGCACATACGATGCGCCTCGCCCGAGCACGGGCGAGGCGCATCCAACCTGCACAAGCGCGCGACGGAGGCAAGCGTATCGCCTACCCGGATCCGGACGGGCGGCAACGCCCCTACGCAGGACGGCGCCACGGCAGATCTTCGCCCGCCGGCGAAAGAGCCGGCAGACGCATCCGCTCTACTGCAAGTTCGCGTACTTCTTCTTAAGCGCCTCGTAGACGCACGGGGGCACGAACTGCTGGATATCCCCGCCCATCTTCGAGATCTCCCGCACGATGGAGCTGGACAGGTACATGTACTGCGGCGGGGACATGATGAACAGCGTTTCCAGCTGCGGGGAGAGTTGGTAGTTCATGGCCGTCATCTGGAACTCGTACTCGAAGTCGGTGATGGCTCGCAGGCCTTTGACCACCACGGTGGCGTCAAGCTCCTTGGCGAAATCGACGAGCAGGCCCTTGAAGGGCTCCACGCGCACGTTGGGCAGATGCGCGGTGGCCTGACGGACCAGCTCGACGCGCTCCTCGAGCGTGAACAGGGGGCCTTTCTTCTGGGAATCGGCGACGGCGACCACCACCTCGTCCACCAGTTGGGAGGCGCGGGCGATGACGTCGAGATGCCCCGAGGTGATGGGGTCGAACGTGCCGGGGGTCAATGCGCGTTTCATGACGCTGCTCCTTCTTAGTCGTTATCGGACGCGGCGCGCTCGCCGGCGCGCAGCACGTCCACGGTAGTATCGCCGTACTTCTTGCGGGATGCAAGCTCGAAGCCCAGCTCGGCGGCGGCCAGGGCGGACGCATCGTTGCCGGCAAGCGAATGCTCGTAGACCACGATGGCGTCGGGGGCGGCCACGCCGCGCTCCACCAAACCCGCCACCATGCCTAGCACCGCCATGGCGTCGTAGGCATAGGGAGGGTCCAGGAAGATCAGGTCGAACGGCGGGCGGGCGAACTGCGGGGCGCGCTCGATGACGTCGGCGCGCGTGACGGTGGCGCGGGCCGGCTCGAGGCCCAGATTCGCCACGTTCTTCTGCACGACCTTCGCCGCCTCGGGAGCGCACTCGTAGAACACCGCGCGAGCTGCGCCGCGCGACAGGGCCTCCAGGCCGAGCGCGCCCGACCCGGCGAACGCGTCGAGCACCACGGCGTCCTCGAAGCCGCCGCGCTGGCTGAACACGGCGCTCATGAGCGATTCGCGCACGCGGTCGGTGGTGGGACGGGTGCCGTCGCCCTTAGGTGCGGCCAGCGTTCGACCGCGGAACTGACCTGCGATGATCCTCATACCTACCTCCTACTATCTTCTTATCGCGTTTTGACTGTTTCAATCGAACCAT
>NZ_QUCY01000006.1:85908-102095 GCF_003474385.1 Eggerthella sp. AM16-19 | reverse complement strand
GGGCGCCGCGTGCGCCGCGCGCGCCGGGAGAGGCCCGCGGGGGAGGTTCCCCTGCGGGCCTCTCCGCGTCTTGCAGGGGTCGCGGCTTCGCTGGCGGCGCTGCGCGCAACGGCGGCGTGCTTTCGCGCCGCGGGGCCCGGGCGCGGTTCACGGGCCGGGCCTGAGGGTGCGCTGAGGGTTGTTCCCCTCGCAGGGCCTATCAGCGTTTTGGGACGCTGATGCGTAGCAAGATGCGAGATTCACTCCGGATTTGGGGCCGGTTTTGAGTAAGGTTAGGATGCTGTCCCTGCTGTTACCGAATTGTGTATGAACCGTGGAGGGTAAGTCGACTATACTTCAAGTCAGGAATTGGAGTGATTGATCGCCATTTTGCGGTCTGTTTATTCTGGCTGCAAGGGAGGAGATTCATTATGGCTGTTGACAAGATGCTCGTTGCGTTTGATGAGTCCGAGGGTTCGAAGAAGGCGCTCAAGACTGCATCGGAATTGGCTGCTGCTAATCCGAATGCCCACATCGATCTTGTCTATGTGGTGCCGATTCCCATGTTGAACTCTGATCAAATGGCTAGTTTCCAAAGTATTTTGGATCTGATGATTTCCGATGGCGAAGATTTGTTGGCCGCTGCCGCTAATGATATGGGTGATGATGTCGCATCTCGTACGGATTCTCTCTTGTTGACGGGAGCAAATCCCGCTAGCGAGATCCTTCGACTTGCCGATCAGCGTGAATACGACATGATCGTTATCGGCAACAGGGGTCTTTCCGGTCTGAAGGAGTACACGGGCAGCGTTAGCCACAAAGTGCTTGCCGGTGCAAAGGTACCTGTGCTGGTTGTGAAATAGCGCGAAGTCAAACGTCGACTGATTTGATTGGCCGCTTGCGAGTGTTCGCTAGCGGCCAATTTTATCCAGTGGCTGAATTTGGTTATGCGTGCCGACGGCGTCGCGGAACGCATAATCGGTGGTCGCATTTCGTCGCATGCCGGCTTTTCCTGCATTTGAACTTTGGGCCGCTGGACTCTAGGATCGGAGAATCGGCGATTTGCTACCTTGCTCTTAGTTCCCAGAAGGCAACGGCGCTTGCTGCTGCTACGTTGAGGCTGTCAACTCCGTGGGCCATGGGGATACGCACGGTGTAGTCACAATTTGCGATGGTGCTGGAGGCTAAGCCATCGCCTTCGGTTCCTAACACCAGGGCTAGGCGCTCTTCGCTGGCAAGTTGGGGATCGTCGATTGAAACAGAGTCGTCCGACAGTGCCAAAGCGGCGGTTTTGAACCCCAGGCTGTGCAGCAGCGGAATGCCGTCGTAGGCCCATGAGCCGGCTCCCGTGGCTCCGGAATCTGCGCCGATACGAGCCCAGGGAATCTGGAACACGGTTCCCATGGATACGCGGACTGCTCGGCGATAGAGCGGATCGTAGCAAGCTTGCGTAACGAGCACTGCGTCGATTCCAAGTGCGGCCGCACTGCGGAAGATGGCTCCGACATTGGTGTGGTTCGTGATGTCCTCGAGTACGGCTAGTCGTCGTGCGTTGTGGCAAACCTCCTCAACGCTTGCAGCGATTGGGCGGCGGAAGGCGCCGAGTGCGCCGCGTGTGAGCTCGAAGCCGGTCAGTTGTTTGAGCTGACCGTGAGGAAGAATGAACACCGGTAGGTCGATATCAGGGTAGCGTTGCCCGATTTGCTCGATGATGGGTTGCATGCCGGGAAGGAATTTCTCCTCCATCAGCAGCGACAGCGGTTGCATGCCGCCTGCGACGGCGCGCTCGATCACCTTCGATGACTCGGCGATGAACATGCCCTTTTCGGGTTCGAGCTTGTTTCGCAATTGCACCTCCGTCAGGCGCGCGTATGCGTCAAGGCGGGGGTCGTCTATAGTGCTGACGTTGATGATCATGAGCCGTTCTTCCTGTTCGGTGTTGCTTAGGGTCAATGATACCCGATGGCAGCATCGATGCGCAGCATGTGCGCGGAACCTGCAGCTTGGCGTGTAACCAAGACAGTGGGTTGACGGAGGGCGATGGGGAAACAAGACGCTAAGCCAAGGGTGCAGATGAATAGGCCGGCGTACGGGCAAGCGGGGGATAGGCTGCGGTGCTTGTTGGTTTCGTCCATGTCCTGCGGCAACGAGGGTCAAATCTAGAAAAGCGCACACTTCTGAGTTCTGCCGTTTCAATCCATGGGGCGAGTTTATGCCGCAAGTATCAGGGATGTGCGATCGGCTCTGTAAGGGTAGATTGCGGGCTGTTGCGCGACGAAACAAAGCTCCAGTTTCTTTTCGTTAAGGAAAAGTGCGGTTCTTGTACCATGGCATATAAACGCAATGCTTAGCGAAATCAAGGCTGCGCTCGGAAAAGTGCAGTTCTCGTTCCGTGGCAGAAAAGCCGGTTTTGGTTCCTTGGCAAATCATGAAAGCTTCACCTCGTGAATGAGGACTCTGTCTCTGAGGTTTGGCGGCTTCGTTGTGTTGAAGGGTATACTTTCCAATAAAGATAACTCGACAAAAGGAGTATGGCATGTCGGCATCGCAACATGAGAACGCGCTTGAAAGGGCGGCGCATCCTGAACATCATCCCGCGTTCGACCAGTTCGTGGCTACGATATCGGCGCTTCGCGCGCCTGATGGCTGCCCATGGGATCGCGAGCAGACGCACTCGTCCATTGCTCATAACATGATCGAGGAAGCCTACGAAGCGGTCGATGCCATCGAGGCGGGCGACGTTGCCCATATGCGCGAGGAGCTTGGCGATGTGCTGTTGCAGGTGGTGCTGCAAAGTCAGATTGCGGCCGATGCGGGCGAGTTCGATATCGAGGATGTTGCGGCGGACGTGGATGCCAAGATGGTCAGGCGCCATCCGCACGTGTTCGGGGATGAGGCGGCAGCCGGAGCATCCGAGGTGCTGAACCTATGGGATAAAGTGAAGCTACAGGAAAAGCAGGCGGCCGATCAGGCCGGTGAGGAAAGCGGAGACGAACCGCCGGCCGGGTTGCTGGATGGCGTGCCGGTGAGCTTTCCGGCTCTGATGCAGGCGCAGAAGATATCGCGTAAGGCGGCTGCGGCCGGATTCGAATGGGAAACGCTCGAAGATGTTTGGGGTCAGGTTCAAAGCGAAATCGATGAGCTGAACGAGGCGTACGACCAGGCCCCGAAGGCGGCAAATGGCAAGGTTGAAGGCGACCCTGAGGCAATTGCCCATGTGGAGGAGGAGCTGGGCGATGTGCTGTTCAGCCTGGTCAACGTTGCTCGTCGTATGGGTGTGAACTCCGAGAACGCGCTGCGGGCAAGCTGCCGCAAGTTCCGTACGCGCTGGTCTGCCATGGAGCAGTCGGCGTTTGAGCAGGGCGTACGCCTTGAGGATATGACCTGCGAGGAGCAGAACCGCTTGTGGGAGCAGGCGAAGGCCGATTTGCGCAAGTAGGCGCTATCGCTGGAACGGGAAGCTGGCCGCGGCGACCGACTTCGCGGGGGAACCTCCCCGATTCCCTCTCGCGCGGCGCGATTGCCGGAACGGAAATTGGCCGTGGTAACAGGATGGTAAGAAAGCCCTTGCCGCTCTGTAAACCTAGCTTCCCGTGCGGTACCATAATCTCAATCGACAGCACGCGCCGTAAGCCATTGGGCCTGCGGCGCGTATTTTCAATGCGCGAACTGCGCGAATCGTGATTACGCCGCATCGACAAGATGCGGAGAAGGAGCAAGCCGATGAGTACGACCGGTGAACCCTCGATCGAAGCCGCGGAAAGGCTGCAGGGATGTACGGTGGAGGACAGCGCCGCAAAGCAACTGCCCGTCCCGAACGTACCCGATCTTTCGGCATTCGATATGAACGGGAATCTGCATATGACCTCTGAGAGCATGGAGAAGATGCATCAGGCCAGCGTGGAAACCCAGTCGATAATGCAGAAGTACCGGGCAGCCATGAGGGAGATGCAGGTTCGCCTGGAAATCTTGGACCAGGATCTGAATCTGAAGAAGCATCGCAATCCCATCCACCATATCGAAAGCCGTTTGAAGACCCCTGCGAGCATCTACGAGAAGATCGGGCGCTACGGGTACGAGGCAACGCTTGAGAACATGGAGCGCTATATCCTCGATATCGCCGGCATTCGCGTCATTTGCCCTTATATTCAGGATGTGTACAGCCTCTTCGAGCTGCTCAATCGCCAGGATGATCTTGAGATCGTGAAGGTGAAGGATTACATCGCCTCGCCGAAGCCGAACGGGTATCGCAGCCTTCACGTTATCGCGCGTATCCCTGTGTTCTTCATGGACAAGAAGGAGTCCATTCCCGTGGAGATCCAGCTGAGAACGCTGGCCATGGATTTCTGGGCAAGCTTGGAGCACGATTTGAAGTACAAGGCCGTCAGCGAGGTGCAGGGCATCGACGCCAGCAGCGAACTGAAGGATTGCAGCCGTATCATCGAGGAGGTCGAGGCCCGCATGCAGGTGCTGGCGGGCGCCTTGGAGCCTGAAGGATAATCATCATGAAGCGCTACGTCACCGATGCAAACAATACGCTATCCCGGGATGATCTGGGATTCACGCGCAATCCGGATGCCGAACTCCATTTGATCACCTGCCGTCCCGATGTGGCATATCAGCGCATATCGGGGTTCGGCGGCGCGTTTACGGAGGCCGCGGCGAACGTGTTTGCCCTTATGCCGCCTGAGCTGCAGGACCGTTTTCTGCTGCTGTGCTTCGGGGGAGCGAAGGACGGCGATCCGGCCGCCGGGGGAAATGCGTATAGCTTGTGTCGTACGCACATCCAAAGCTGCGATTTCGCGTTGAGCAACTACTCGTATGTCAGACCCTTCGATTCCAGCTTGCGGTCGTTCACCATTAGTCGCGACAGGCAGCTGCTGCTCCCGTTCATCAAGTGCGGGCTTGCGG
This sequence comes from Eggerthella sp. AM16-19, assembly GCF_003474385.1. Classification (NCBI taxonomy): domain Bacteria; kingdom Bacillati; phylum Actinomycetota; class Coriobacteriia; order Eggerthellales; family Eggerthellaceae; genus Eggerthella; species Eggerthella sp. AM16-19. The sequence continues at coordinate 97,205 of NZ_QUCY01000006.1, read as the reverse complement.
TGAACCCGCAGCTGCAGTTGTTCGCAAGTCCCTGGAGCCCGCCGGCGTTCATGAAGACCAACCGCCGCATGAACGGGGGCGGCAAGCTGCGTCGTTCGCAGTATGAGGCATGGGCCGAAGTGCTGGCGAAATATGTGGACGCGTATGCTCGCGAGGGCGTGCGCATCAGCCGCATGAGCGTGCAAAACGAGCCCATGGCAAGCCAGGCGTGGGATTCGTGCCTGTTCAGCGCGGAAGAGGAAGCTCAGTTCGCGGCAGCGTATCTGCGTCCGGCGTTGGATGCGTCGGGGCATGGCGATGTGAAGCTGTTCGCTTGGGACCACAACACCGACAAGATATTGTCGCGCGTTCAGTCCACCTTCGGGGCGCCGGTGAATCAGGCGGGGAAGCTTCCTCTTGCCGCCGCTGGCTGGCGAGCTGAGGGTACGGTCGCCTCCGATGCTTTTGCGGGCGTGGCGTTTCATTGGTATGCGGGCGATCATTTCGAGCAGGTGGACGAAGTTGCGCGACGCTGGCCCGACAAGGAGCTGCTGTTCACCGAGGGCTGCGTGGAATACACGCGCGGCGAAGATCGAAAGGCAACGCAGGAACGCAGGGCCGAGCAGTATGCGCATGCCGTCATAGGCAGCCTGAACGCAGGCGCTGCCGGATTCATCGATTGGAATCTGCTGCTCAATGAGAAGGGCGGGCCGAACCACGCCCGCAACTTCTGCGAAGCGCCGTTGATGTACGATCGCGACAAGCGCGAGTTGGTGGCGAATCGGTCATTCTTCTATATGGCGCACTTCTCCCGCTTTGCGCCGGTGGGATCGCGTCGCTTCCTGACGTCCCGGTATACCGATGACTTGGAGACCATGGGCTTCCTGCGTCCCGATGGGTCGCGCGCGTTGGTCGTACTGAACCGCCACGCCAGGCCGCGGAAGTTCCTGGTATCGGAAGGGGAGTTCACGGCGGAATGCAAGGCGGCGGGGCATAGCATAACCACGTTGGTGTGGGGCGAAGACGAGGTGCGCGACAGGTAGCCTTTTGCGCGCACGGTGGTTTTGCCGTGGCCTGCGGCGATGCTCGATTCGTGGCGTGCGGTCGGTGGTGTTGCTCGGAGCTGTGCTAGTTTTCGCCGCGGCTTGCTGCGACCCCGACGATTAGCGCTGCGGCCCGCGGAGCTTGGGCCGCAGCTCGCAACTGGCGGCTATTTGCGGGAGCGATGGGTTTCGCCATTGTTTGAAACCGCCCTTGACCTGAAGTGCGCTTTAGCCTTTACCATCGAATGCAACGAGAGGAGCATTCGATGACCGCAAACAGCAATACCGTGCCGAAGCTCGGCTTCGGCTGCATGCGCTTTCCGCTGACAGACCCCAAGGACGTCACCGCCATCGACATCGATCAGGTCAAGGAGATGGTCGGCCTGTTCATGGATGCCGGCGGCACGTATTTCGATACCGCTTTCGTCTACCATGACGGGCACTCCGAGGTAGCGTTGCGCGAGGCTCTGGTGGAGCGTTATCCGCGTGATAGCTTCACCATTGCCACAAAGTGCCTTGCCTGGGCGTTGCCCGATGCCGAGGCCGCAAAGGCTTGCCTGGACACATCCCTCGAGCGCCTTGGCACCGACTACGTGGATTATTATCTGCTGCACAATGTGGGCGGCGAGCGTACGAAGAAGTTCGATGATTTCGGTTTGTGGGAATGGGCGCAGGAGATGAAGGCCGCCGGCAGGATCCGCAACGTGGGCTTCAGCATGCACGATGGAGCGGAGACGCTCGATCAGCTGCTCGACGAGCATCCCGAGGTGGATTTCATCCAGCTGCAGGTGAACTACCTGGATTGGGAAAGCCCCGTGGTGCAATCGCGCCGCAATATGGAGGTTGCCCGCAAGCACGGCAAGCCGGTGGTGATCATGGAGCCTGCGCGTGGCGGACGTTTGGCCGATTTGCCGGCAGCCGTTGCGGCACCGTTGCTGGAAGCGCGCCCCGATCTGAGCCAGGCGTCATGGGCGTATCGCTTCTGCTACAACCAGCCCGGCGTTCTCACGGTGCTTTCCGGCATGTCCACGCCCGATCAGGTAAGGCAAAACGTCGCCGAATGGCGCGAGCACGGCGACGCGTTCTCCCCAAAGGAACAGAAGGCGCTCGATGCGGCTTGCAAGGTACTGGCTTCCGTGCCCACGGTGCCGTGCACCAATTGCCGTTACTGCGCGAAAGATTGCCCGCAGCAGATCGCCATCCCCGAGATCATGAACCTGTTGAACCTGGAGGTTCAGACGGAGAACACCGAGTTCGCCAAGCAGCAATATAGCTGGCAGGCGGCGCCGGGTCGTGCGAGCGACTGCATCCAATGTGGCGCATGCGAGGCTATGTGCCCGCAGAGCATCGACATCATCGAGCAGCTTGAGAAAGCAGCCGAGCATTTCGAGTAAGGCACTCGGCTCCGGTTGCGTCCGAGAGGGCCGCCGAGAGCATTTCGGGCGCAGGGCTGCTGCGGGGCGGGGGTCGCTGCGAAGACGATCGAGCGTCCCTAAGCCGTGATGTTGAGCTGGAGGGTGGCTGTAGAAGGCCGCCAAGTGTTTCGATCAAGGCTGCTGCGGAGCTGACTGTTGTCGAGAAGGCGGCCGTTCCTAAGCCGTGATACGGAGCTGGCGCGGCTGACGTGGCCGCGAAGGCGATCGAGCGCTGCGATGCTCCAATGCGGAACGGGGTCGAAACTACCATACGCGAACGGGGTCGAAGGCGGTGCGCGCCTTCGACCCCGTTCGCTTTCGCCGCCTGCGCTGCAAGCGGCGTTTTCCCTATTCGCTTACCGGTGCTTCGTTAGGCAAGCTTGCCTTGCAGCTCCTTCGCAGCAGCGGCCTTGTCGAAGTTGCCGCCGGTGCGCTTGGTGAGCTCGCCCATGACGCGTCCCATCTCCTTCTTCGTGGTCGCGCCTGTCTCGGACAGCACGGCGTCGACAAGCGCGGAAAGCTGCTCGCCGGCCAGCTGCTGGGGAAGCAGCTCTTCGAGCATCTTCACCTGGGCCGTGAGCGTGTCGGTACGCTCCTGGTTGTTGCCGGCCTTGATGGATCCCTCCAGCGTCTCCTTGGTTTGCTTGATGACGCGTTTCGTCATATCGTCGACGTCTTGCTCGGTGATGTCGCGGCGCTCATTCACCTCGATGTTCTTGATCTCGCCGTGCACTTGGCGAAGGATGGACAGGCGTACCTTGTCGTGTGCCTTCATGGCTTGCTTGATGTGCTCTTTCAGCTCGTTGTACTGCATGTGCGCTCCTTGATATCGAGGTCCTGCGGCGCTTGGCGCCAGGTGTTCCGTTTCCCAGTATAACGCCGCTTGCAAGACGCTGGCTTCCGCTGCGCAGCCGCTTCGCTACGGGCGCGCAGCATACGGGAGCCGTTATGCTGCGTGTGTGGTATAACTGGTGCCTATGGATACTGAAACGACATACCCCGCATCGTCTGATATGCCTTCCGGCGCCGGTGAAACCCCCGCAGCGCCTGCTACTCCCCATGCCTGGACGCCGTCCCAGTTCAAGCCGCGCGACCTGCGCGAGGCCCGAGCGCATCGCAATGAGCCTGCGCAAACCTCGGCGAACGAGGCGAACAGGAAGCATAACGTGCGCGAATACACGCTGGGCGAGGAGATTGCCAACTCCATCTCGCACGGCGTTGGCGCGCTTCTGGCCATCGCCGCCATCCCCATCCTTGTGGTGAAGGCGGTTAGCCACGGCGGCGGCATCCTGTTGTTCGCCGCGTTGGTGTACACGCTCACCATGCTGCTCGAATACACCATGTCCACGCTGTATCACGCGTTGGCGGTCGACAAGGCGAAACGCGTGTTCAAGGTGTTGGACCATAGCTGCATCTACCTGTTCATCGCCGGCTCGTACACGCCGTTCTGCCTGATTTCCCTTGCCGATTCGAACGGTATCGTGCTGTGCGCGTTCGTGTGGGTGCTCGCCGTGATAGGCGTTGCTTGCGAGGCGTTCTGGGTGTTTCGCCCGCGCTGGATCTCCGCGGTGCTTTATCTTGCCCTGGGCTGGTCTATCGCGGGGTTTCTGCCGGCGCTTATTCAGGCCATCCCTGCCGCGGGCCTGTGGCTGCTGGTCGCAGGCGGTCTTTGCTACTCGGTCGGATGCATCTTCTACGTATTGAAGAAGATCCCGTACATGCACTCCGTATTCCATTTGTGGGTTGTGGCGGGAAGCGTGCTGCAGTTCCTGGCGATTGCGCTGTATGTCATGTAGGCTAGCTCAAAAGGAAATTATCACTAGGAGCGGTTTTAGCGCATGAACGGGAAAAACGAAGACGACGACGTTAAAAAGGGACTGAAGGGCATTTTCGGCTTCTTGGGCGCACCGAAGCGCCAGGCCCTGTCGGCTGAGGACGAGATCAAGGATTTCGTGGCGGACAGCGACGATCTGCTTGATGACGAGAAGCGCATGATCCATGAGATCTTGGACCTGGGCGACATGGACGCCGGCGAGATCATGACGCCGCGCGTGGATATGATCTTGGTGGAGGATACCGAAACCGTGCGCCAGGCGGTGGACCGCATGATGGGAACGGGCTATTCGCGCCTTCCGGTGTTCCAAGGGGATATCGACCGCATCGTTGGCGTGGTCCACTATAAGGACCTGGTGCCTCCCGTGCTCGACGGCCATGGCGACGACCTTGCGGTCGACTACGCTTTCGAGCCGCTGTTCGTGCCCGAGTCGAAGGATGTGTTTCCCCTTCTGGCCGAAATGCAAACGAAACGGCAACAGATGGCCATCGTGGTAGACGAGTACGGTGGGACCGATGGTTTAATTACCGTCGAGGACATCGTCGAGGAGATCGTGGGCGAGATCGTGGACGAAACCGATCGCGAGCGCCCTATTCTGAAGCAGGAAGGTCCCGGCGTGTGGCTTGCCGACGGTCGTTTCCCGGTTGAGGACGCCGTTGAAATGGGCTGGCCGCTTGCCGAGTCCGAGGACTACGAGACCATAGCCGGCTGGGTGCTCAGCATGCTGGACACCGTTCCGCAAATGGGCTACTCCTTCGAGAAGGACGGCTACCGCTTCACCATCCACTCCATGCGACGCCGGCGCATCCTTGCGGTGCGCGTGGAGCGCATATCCGACGGTGCCTTGCAGGCATCCGATGGCAAGGCAGGTCAGGAGGAGCGGTGAACCGAACGCGCCAGCTATACCGGTCGCGCAATGCGCTGGTAGGGGGCGTGTGTGCCGGGATCGCCGAGCGCTTCGATGTCGACCCTCTGGTCGTGCGCATCCTTTTCCTGACGTTCGCCGTGTTGACGCTGGGCCTTGCAGGCCTTGCGTATCTGGTGCTCTGGGCTGTGCTTCCTAAAAGACCCATGCAGGTGAAGCCCGTGAAGGTGGAGCCTGATTCCGTTCACTCCGATACGTTCGGCGCGGTGGATTGCCGTCGCGCCCGCGGCGCCGCGATGGGGCGGTGCGCGAATGCCGTGTCCTATGTGAGCGCGGCGCACCTGCCGCCCGTGCCGCCCGCGATGGCGGAGGGCGCTCGATGCGAACAAGGGCCCGCTATGGGCGCCGATATCGCTTCCGTCGAACCGCACGATGCCAAGGCCGGCGAAGGGGACGGCCCGTCAACTGCCCGGATCGTGCTCGCTCTTGCGGTGGGCTGCCTTTTGGCTTCGCTGGGCGCGTCGTTTGCGGTGTCGGGGTTTTTGCATGGGGTTGCCTGGTGGCAATGCTGGCCGTTGGCTTTGGTGGTTTTCGGCATCGTGCGTATAGCCGTGCCGGGTGGCGAAGGCGAGCGCGCTTTGGCGTTTTTCGCGGGCGTTTCCGTGTTCGCGGTGGGGCTGACATTGCTGCCCATGAGCATGGGGTTCATCTCGTGGGCCACGTTGCCCAAGATGTTCGAGTGCTTATGGCCTCTTCCCGCGTTGGCGGCCGTTTTGCTAGCAATGGGGGCGTACGCCCGCCGCCCTGTCGTCATCGTGGCGGCGGCGGTGCTCGTGCTGCTGTTCTGTGTGCTCGGCTTCGACTTGTTTTTCGAACCCGGCCCGCTGCGAGAGCTGTCCTTCGGTACGCCGTTGGGGCGCGAATACCTCCTTCCTCTGCCTTTTGATTAACCGAGTCGATAGGTTTGCATAACGGCCATGCGTGCCGCGCATGGCCGTTTCCGTTTCGTAAGGCGCCGCTCGTCGGATGCGGTACGCTTGTTCGTGTTTCGGTTTTGCCCAAGCTATGGGAAACCACCTGGGGAAATATAAATGTTTTACTTGTCAATCGAACAAACGATGAAGGGCGCCTTCACATGATTTTGTCGGTTTCGGGCCTTCCGGTAAAATAATCCCTGTCAGAACAGCATATCGCCCTTCAGGCAGCAAACCCTTTCGACAATCGAAGACAAGCTGTCGCCGCCTTGGCGGTCTGGTCGTATGCTGCGAGCGAAAGGTTTTGTTTGAAGAAACGGAATGCATACCGCACCGGTGGGCTGGCGCTGAAGGTCGTCGGCCTTGCATGCGTGTCGTGCGTGTTGGCAGGTTGTCTGGGCGTGGGGTTCGCAACTGCCGCCGGCGGCGTTTCCCACGATATGCAGACGTTCGGCATCAGCGAGGTCAGCACGCCGGGCAGTGCGTCGGCATCGGCGGAGTCCCTGTCCGATCAGGCTGCGGACGCCTCCGTGACCGCAACGTCCCGATTGGCGGCTGCTGGAACGCGCGACATTTCGAAGGGCGTCGCCGCCATCGAGGCCGAGGAGGAGGCTGCTCGTCGCGCCGTCGAGGAGGCGCAGCGCGCCGAGGACCTGGCGCATACGCAGGCCGCGCTTGCCAACAGGGACGCTCAGCTCGCGCGCGACGAAGGCGCCGGCCTGACGGGCCTGGCCGAGGTCGACTGGAACGTCAGCAAGGCGGAGTTCGTGGGCGAATGGACGCTGCGCATCGACGCGTATCTGGCGGGAAGCCCGCTTTCGGGTTATGGCGCCACGTTCGCCGAGGCGGCTTGGGAAAACGGCGTGGACCCGCGTTTCTCCCCGGCCATCTCCAATACCGAGTCCACGAAAGGTCTGAACTGCTTCCGCAGCCATAACGCATGGGGCTGGATGGGGAATACGTCCTGGGGAAGCTGGAACGAGTCCATCAACGCGCACGTGCAGGGTTTGGCGAAGGGTTATGGGTACACCCTCTCCCTGGCGAACGCCAACAAGTATTGCCCGCCAACCTATGAGGATTGGTATGCGAAAACGCTTGCGCAAATGCAGCTGATCTAGCGCGAAGGCGGCCTGCGGGCCGCCTTTTGCGTTATCCTGTTGCGTGAACTTCGGGAAGGATTTTCGCATGAGCAACGTCATCGTGGTGGGCTGCGGCCGCGTGGGATCGCAGCTGGCCAACATGCTGTCGGACAACGGCAGCAACGTGTGCGTGATCGATCGCAACGTGGACGCATTCGCCAACTTGGGCCGCAACTTCAACGGATCCACCATTCAGGGCGTGGGCTTCGACGAGGAAACGCTGGAGAAGGCGGGCGTCGATGAATGCGATGTCGTGGCGGCGGTGACGCAGCTGGACAACACCAACCTCATGTGCTGCGAGGTGGCAAGCCGCCTGTTCGACGTTCCCCATGTTATCGCGCGCCTGTATAATCCCGACCATGAGCGTGCTTACATGCAGCTGGGCATCGATTATGTGTGCGGCACATCGCTGGTGGCCGAAGACGTGTTCAGCAAGGTTGTTTCCGGACACGGCGCGCATCTGGACACGTTCGGCGAGTTCGAGGTGCTGCGCTTCTCCCTTGACCTGAGCTGGTCCGAGCGAAACACCATCCGCGTGGCGGAGATGGAACGCGATCACGACATCCGCATCGTGGCGTTCGAGCGCGGCGACGGCAGCGCCAGTTCCATTCCCACGCGCGAGTCCATCCTGTACAACGGGGACTCGGTGTTGGCGTGCGTGCGTCACGAGCTCATCGGGCAATTCAGCAAGTACATTCAAGATTAACGCGGTTTCCGCTTGCCCGACGGCGAAGCGGGGGAGGTTTGGCTGATGTACGTAGTGATCGCCGGCGGCGGCAAAATCGGCGAATATCTGGCGAACGTGCTGCTTGAGAGCGGCAACGATGTGACCATCATCGAGGAGGATCTGGAAACGGCCGACCGCTTGTCGGTGGTTTTGCAGGGCCGTTACCTGGTCATCCATGGCGACGGCTGCGATTCGAAGTACCAGGAGGACGCGGGAATCCGCCGCGCGGACGTGTTCGTGGCCACCACGGGCCAGGACGACGACAACCTGGTTTCGTGCGAGATCGCCCAGCGCGTGTTCAACGTGCCGCGCTGCATCGCCCGCGTGAACAGCCCGAAGAATCTGCGCATCTTCCACGAGGTGGGCATCGAGTGCGTGTCGTCCACCACGCTCATCGCCAACCTCATCGAGGAGGAGACGCTGCTGGGCAGCGTGAGCGTCGTGTCGTCGTTGACGCACGGCAACGTCATGCTGACCGAGGTGGTCGTCCCGCGCATGCGCCATCATTCCAACGATGCCGGCGTGCTGGCAGGCGCTATCCCCTTGCCTCCCGATAGCATCATCGCGGCGGTTGCGTCCAGCGACAACGTGGAGGTTGTGAACGAGGACACGGTGCTGTTCCCCGGCGACAAGGCCATCGTGGTGACGGACAACCAGGTCATCGACGCCGTGCGCGCCGCGTTCAAAGGTTTGTAGCAACGGAATAGGGAGCTTATGTGGAACGAGCCCCTGACGAAAGGACCCGAAATGGATTTCATTTCGGGTCCTTTCGCGTTATGAGGATAGATCGAAGCGCAGGGGCGAAACCGGCGAAGCTGCCGTCCCTGGTGTGGGCATGCGTCTGCATGCGTGCGGATAGGTGGGCTAGCGGGTTGCTTCGTGGGTGGGCGGGTTGGCTCTTGGCGGGTGCCCGCACGGCGGTTGGCGCTTCGTAGCTTTAGCGTGGCATGTTCGCCAGCTCGTCCAGGGCCTCCTGCGGCGTGTATTCGCACGTGCCGTCGCCCAGCTTCACCACGTCGATGCTGTCGCCGGCCTTGACCTTGCCGCCGGTGAGGGCGACGAAGAAGATTCCCTCGCGCGGGAAGATGCAATCACCGGCCAGGTAGAAGATCGCGCACTTCTTGTGGCACACCTTGCCCTGCTGCGACAGCTCCAGCAGCACATCGTCGCCGATCTTGAGCTGCGTGCCAAGCGGCAGCGCCATGAGGTTGATGCCCTCGGTGGTGATGTTCTCGGCGAAATCGCCTTCTTTCACATCTAGGCCGCGCGCCTGGGCCTTCTTGATAGATTCCCAGGCCAGAAGCGAAACTTGGCGATGCCAATCTCCGGCGTGCGCGTCCTCGGCGACGCCGTGATGGGCCTCGATGGTCACCGGGCCGTCCACCACGGTCTTGCGCGTGCCCTTGCGCTTGGACACGCAGACGGCGCGCACGGTGCCGTGCGTGGTGCTGTCGGCATCGGGTCCTTCCATGCGGCCCTTGTCGAACACGTTGAGTTGCTCGCTTGCCTCGTGCTTGGCGGCTTCGGCGTTGCATGCTTCAAGGGCGCCGTCTTGGCGGCCCTCCTTGTTTTCGAGCGTCATGATCCCCCCCAATAAACCTAGTAACTAGCTAGGCGCATCTTATCATATCTGAGAATGATTCGGCGAACGAACATGCTGAATCCGCGAAAGGCGGGGTGGGGCGCGGGCATACGTAAACCATCTGCAGAAACACGCGCGGTGCCGGCGAGCCGCATGTGCGCACGGTATGATGTGGTCATCAACTATCAACCGCGAAAGGGGTCGTTGTGATCAACCGCTACACGCGCCCGGCTATGGGCGCCATCTGGGAGCTTCAGAACAAGTTCTCCATCTGGAAGGAAATCGAGGTGCTGGCGTGCGAGGCTCAGGCCGAGCTCGGCCAAGCCGGCATCACGAAGGAGGAGGCGCAGTGGATCCGCGACCACGCCGACTTCACGGTTGAGCGCATCGACGAGATCGAGAAGGTCACGAACCACGACGTCATCGCCTTCACCACGTGCATGGCCGAGTACATCGATGCCGACGTCCCCGAGGGCCAGGAAAAGCCCAGCCGTTGGGTGCATTACGGCATGACCTCCTCCGACCTGGGCGACACCGCGCTGTCGTACCAGATCGTGCAGGCTATCGACATCATTCTGGATGACGTCAAGCAGCTGGGCGAGACGTGCAAGCGTCGCGCGTTCGAGTTCCAGAACACCCTGTGCGTGGGCCGCACGCACGGCATCCACGCCGAGCCCATGACGTTCGGCATGAAGTTCGGCAGCTGGGCTTGGGCGCTCAAGCGCGCGCAGACTCGCCTGGAGCAGGCTCGCGAGGTCGCTGCGACCGGCGCCATCTCCGGCGCGGTGGGCACGTACTCCAGCATCGACCCCTATGTTGAGAAGTACGTGTGCGAGAAGCTGGGCCTGACGCCCGACCCGCTGTCCACCCAGGTATTGGCGCGTGACCGCCACGCCCAGGTCATGTGCGCGCTGGCCTGCGCCGCCGCAACGCTCGAGTCCATCGCCATGCAGGTGCGCCTGCTGCAGCAGACCGACGTCATCGAGGCGGAGGAGCCGTTCAAAAAGGGCCAGAAGGGCTCGTCGGCCATGCCTCACAAGCGCAACCCCATCACGGCCGAGCGCGTGTGCGGCCTTGCCCGTTGCGTGAAGGCGAACGCTCAGGTGGCGCTCGACAATGTGGCGCTGTGGTACGAGCGCGACATCAGCCACTCCGGCACCGAGCGCGTGGCGCTGGCCGACAGCTTCACCGCGCTGGACTACATGTTCGCCAAGATGCAGTGGATTATGGACGGCCTGCAAACCTATCCGGCGAAGATGGAGCACAACGTGTGGCGCACCAAGGGCCTCATCTTCTCTAGCAAGGTGCTGCTGGCCCTGGTGAACACGGGCATCACGCGCGAGGAGGCGTACGTCATCGTGCAGCGCAACGCCATGGCCGTGTGGGAGGATATCCAGAACGCGGTGGACGGCCCCACGTATCGCGAGCGCCTGGAGAACGACCCCGAGGCCAAGCTGTCCAAGGAAACGCTCGACGAGATCTTCGATCCGTGGGACTTCCTGACCCGCAAGGACGAGGTGTTCAAGCGCCTGGAGGGCCTCGAGTTCTAAACGGTACTGCACGCGTTTCGGCGACCGTCTTGTCGCCTGCCGGTGAAGGCGGGTGCCGTGCGGGCATATCGTCGCTGTTGGAAGCTTGCGTCATGGCTGGCAGGCTGCTTGAGCGTCTCCGATGGCGATGGGCACGCGGGGTGCGTATGCAGCTTGTGACAAACTAGCGAATAAAGAAGCGCCGCGACT